>CAIWUD010000529.1 GCA_903915775.1 uncultured Chloroflexota bacterium
CACCGGTGGTTGCTGCAACACTGCCGCCGCCGGGGGTTGGGGCACTGGAAGCCAGGGTATCAAGGAAGGTGGCGAGAGGCTGGGTCATGAGCGGTTCGGACATGAGATCCTCCTCTATCACTGCGCTGAGCGTGAGGTATGGCTGGCTACGCCAGCGCGACAGGCTGGGTTGGGAGGCTGTGAAGGGCGCGGCACGTACCTGTCTACTTTTAGGGCAAGCCAGCGGCGGGGCAACCACAGGGGGTTGCCCCAACAGCCAGTTCGCTGAAACGGTTCACCGCCCGGGTCAGCCAACAACGGGGAAGAGTGAACAGGTACCATGGCGCTCCACACCTCCTGTGAGGTAGGTTTGAGCCTTACGCGAGCCATTATACCAATGCATTGCCATATGCTACACTCTGAGCGGAGTTGGAGGTTTTCATGAGGGTTAGGCTATGCGCAGAGACCGTACCACACCCATACGCCTTCATGGGCAAGTCGCGGTGATCACGGGAAGTAGTCGGGGGATTGGACGAGCTATTGCTGAGCGTTTTGGTGCGGCAGGGGCGCGGATCGTCGTCGCCTCCTCGCAGGCCGAGGCTGTAGCCGAGCGCGTGGCTGAGCTCCAAGGGCGGGGGATCGAGGCAGTGGGCCAATGTTGTGATGTCGCCGATCGGGCTCAAGTCGAGGCGCTCATGGAGTACGCCCTGGCCAGTTTCCAGCAGGTCGATATTTGGGTTAATAATGCGGCGATCTCCGGACCTTTCGCCTACACCATTGATATCCCGCCTGCGCTGTGGGAGCAGGTGATCCGCGTCAACCTCCTGGGCACCTACTACGGATGCAGTAGTGTGCTGCCCCATATGTTGAAGCGCGGACGTGGCAAGCTGATCAACGTGACGGGTGGCGGCTACAAGCGCGCACAGCGTTTCCTGAGCGCCTACAGTGCATCGAAGGCGGGGATTGTACGCCTGACTGAGGGCTTAGCCCGTGAGCATGCCGAGGCTAGGGGAATTGCCATCAATGTACTCGCGCCGGGCATTGTTCCAACCGATATGACGAATGACCGGGTAGCGCTTGGCGCAGCTGCAGAGGCGCTCAAAGCCTTCCCGAAGATCAAGCAGATCTTTGGGACAACGGCTGAAGAGACCGCTGAACTTGCCCTGCACATGGCTTCAGCAGCGACTGATGGGGTCTCAGGGAGAGTCTTTGAGGTCATGCCGCGCCACCGCGCACTCTGGCGTATGGCTCGCAGTAGGTTTTGGGGCCGGTAGGGGCAACATTCGGCGTGATATAATGGCCTGTGGTGCCACCGGGGAGGGCGAAGTCTGCCGCAAAGCCCCAACCTGGACACTGCCAACGAGCACCAGCAGCGCAGCCAAAACCAAGCCATGCCCAAGACACGTACGATCTTTGTTTGTCAGCAGTGCGCTGCCCAGCAGACGCGCTGGATGGGCAAGTGCCCAGACTGTGGTACGTGGGACAGTCTGGTGGAGCAGGCCGATCCCCGTCCGGGTAGCCGCGGAACTGCTCGGGAGAGTGGTAGCGCAGGTGCGCGCCCGGTACGGCTGCGTGATGTGCCCACAGCCGGTTTCCAACGCCTGCCAGTCTACGCCGAGGAGTTGGCGCGAGTTCTGGGAGGTGGGTTAGTTCCCGGCTCAGTGGTGCTGATCGGTGGCGATCCAGGGGTTGGCAAAACGACCCTGCTGACGCAGGTTGCCGCACACTTTGCGGCCAACGTCGGCCCAGCACTCTACGTGAGTGCCGAGGAGTCGGCGCAACAGATCAAGTTACGCGCCGAGCGCCTGGAGTTGGGTAGTGATGAGCTCTTTGTCTACTCCGAAACAGCACTTGATACCATTCTCGGTCAGATTCGGCAGAGCCGCCCCGGCCTAGTGATTATCGACTCGATCCAGACTGTCTATCTGGAGGAGTTGAGCAGCGCCGCCGGGAGTGTTGGCCAGGTACGCGAGGGCGCTCTGCGCCTGATGCAGCTCGCGAAGGAGTTGGGCATTCCCATCTTCCTCGTGGGCCATGTGACCAAAGAGGGTGCTATCGCCGGACCGCGGGTCCTCGAGCATATCGTTGACGTGGTGCTCTACCTGGAAGGTGATCGTTTTCACCACTACCGCCTGCTCCGCGGGGTAAAGAATCGCTTTGGCTCAACCAACGAGGTGGGGGTCTTCGAGATGGCCGGCGACGGGCTGCGCGAGGTGCCTAACCCCTCACAGCTCTTCCTGGCCGAGCGTAGTGCTGGGAGCCCAGGGTCGACCGTCGCCGTGATGATGGAGGGCAGCCGACCCCTCTTGGTGGAGGTTCAGGCGCTCACCTCGAACAGCGGGAGTGCGCAGCCCCGTCGTACGACGAATGGCTTTGATCTCAACCGCCTGCTGATGCTGGCAGCTGTGCTCAGCAAACGGGTGGGCTTGCCACTCTTTAACCAAGATATTTATGTCAACGTTGTTGGTGGGCTACGTATCAGCGAACCAGCCGCCGATCTGGCGGTAGCTGTAGCTATCGCCTCATCGTTCCGCAACCGACGGATCGAGCCAGATCTGGTCCTGATGGGTGAGATCGGCCTCTCGGGAGAGTTGCGTAGTGTCAGTCAGATCGACCGACGGCTCGCTGAGGCGGCAAAACTCGGCTTCTCACAGGCGATTGTTCCCTCTACTGCCCAGGCCACGTCACCAGCAGGGCTACAACTCACCTCGGTGCGCTCACTCGCCGAGGTCGTCGATCAGTTGGCCCAGAAGGGTCCATAGAGCGAAGGGGTAGCCACGGGGATTGCCCCAACCGTCGGTTCGCTGAGAGAACGAGAAGCCCGCGCTCCAGGGGGACACCATGCGCGCACTGATCCAACGAGTATCCAGCGCCTCAGTCGAAGTTGAGGGTAAGGTTGTTGGCAGGAGTGGTCCAGGCCTCCTGGTGCTCCTGGGTGTTGGCCAGGGTGATGGAGAGGATGAGGCCATGCTGCTCGCCGACAAGACGGTCGGCTTACGCATCTTCTCCGACGAGGCGGGACGCTTCAACCACTCGCTGTTGGATGTTGGGGGGTCAGTGCTCGTAGTGTCGCAGTTCACCCTCTACGCCGATCTGCAGCGCGGTCGTCGTCCTGGATTTAGCCAAGCCGCCCTACCCGAGGTCGCAGCACCACTCGTCGAACGGTATGTCGCGGCGATACGCGCCCGTGGGATCACCGTCGAGACGGGGGTCTTCGGTGCGACAATGCGCGTAGCCCTGGTGAACGAGGGGCCCGTGACGATTATGCTCGACAGCGCAGCCTTCAACCGATCACGAGGCGGCATGAGTTGACAAAAGGTGTGCAGGGCATCTACAATCGGGGTGCATGTGCCATAACCGTTCGACGGGGGCTGTGGAGGGCGTAGCCACCCGCCCCTGCCACCGCCGACAGTCACCCTGGCGCAGCCGACACGAACACACCCCTACCTAAAGGAGTTGCCCCATGATTGAGCGCCCCGAAGCATTCAACTTCTACGGACCACGAACCCTCGTTGGACCTGCCCTTCAAGTCGGTGATGCCGCACCAGACTTCCAGCTGACCAATCCCAAACTGCAGAGCGTCACCCGAGCTGATTTCGCCGGTACGCCGCTGGTGCTGAGTGTTGTTCCAGCCCTCGATACGGGGGTCTGCACCAAGCAAACCGTGCGCTTCAACGCCGAGGCGGCAGCACTAGCTGGAGCGGTGAACTTCGTCACGGTGAGTGCCGATCTCCCCTTCACGCAGACGCGCTGGTGTGGGAGCAACGGTGCTGAGCAGGTTACCACCCTCTCGGATCACCGTGATATGAACTTCGCTCAGGCCTACGGCACCTACCTGCGCGATTTCCGCCTTGAGAGCAGGGCGGTGTTTGTTATCGATAGCAACGGCGTGATTCGCCACGTCGAGTATGTTCCGGCTGCGGGGCAAGAGCCGGACTACGACGCGGTGATGGAGGTTGTGCGTACGTTGATCTAGCTGCTGCGCAGCTGCTGGATGCGGATAAGTTGGCGGAACCAAGGTTGGGTGAGATTTTTCGTGGAGGGCGGTGCCCTCCACACCTCCCACCAGGGGCTATTAGGCCATCAGCAGTTCGGGATGGAAGCGGCGAGCAATGAGGAAGCGTCGCTCGCCCTCAGCAGCGACATCGGTCAGCAGATAGCGACCGGGAGCAAAGCCGAGGTAGCGTCCAAGGAGCGCGTCGGTCGTGCCGCGCCAGTTGAGCGCGGCGGTGAGATCGCTCCGTTGCAGACCATTCCAGTCGGCAGGAATCTCCATCGCTAGCCAGGGCGGATTGGCATCGATCGGATCGTCGAGCAGGGATGGTCCGCTATTTAGCGTGACGCAGCCAGGAAAGTCGGCCCGTCGGTTCTGCCGAACGGGGGTAGTGCCATCCAGACCGGCCCGCCCATGGCGTGAGCGGGGTAGCCAGGTGAGCCCCAGCCGTGAGGCGGTGACCAGGTTCAGGGCGTTACGAAACGGGTAGTAGCCCACATAGTGTTCGCCACAGACGGCGCGTAGACGCCCCAAATTGAGCGAGGCGTTCGCGAACTGCAGCGGGTCGGCCGTCCAATGGATCAGGTCGAGGCCGGCGGCAAGCGCCTGCTGTGCCTGAAGCCGTTTGAGCGCCACGGCCAGACCAGAGCGACGTGCGGCTGGTGCGACGGCCATGATCTGCGACTCGATCGCGAGATCGGTACGCCACGGGAGATCGAGTTGGGCGAACGGCGCAAGGCCAAAGCGGTAGAAACCGAGCAGAAAGCCCACTAGCTGCCCCGCATCCCGTGCGACGAGTGAGGTGGCAGGCGCAAACTCGCGACTGTGAAGATCGTCGGGGTAGCAGGAGTCGCTATCACCGCCCCAGACGGTCACGTAGAGGGTTCGGATGGCGGTGAGTTCATGCTGCCCTGGGGCGCCGAGATCGAGGCCAGCCACGCGCTGATGCGTCGCATGGTAGCTATGGTACGCCTCCTGCAGCGGATCGTGCAGCACGAAGCGATCGGGCGCCAGCAATTCCGCGAGGGCGGCTAGGTCGCCTGAACCCTGGAGGCGCAGGGTGTAGGTACGCGCTCCAGCAGTCAGTGCACGCGGGAAGAGGAGCCCTACGGTGCCGTCGGAGGTGTAGGCCAACTGCCCACCCATCCTGACAAAGGTGCTCTTCACGAAGTAACTGGGCACCAGGGGGTGCCCATCTGGTCGCAGGTGAGTCCAGAGGGTATCGACGAGTTCGGGCCAATGTGGGTCGGCCGGGTTAGCAAGAAGCCACAATGTTTTGCACGTTTGGTGAAGCTGCTCTATACTGCGCTGCATTCTACCACGGGATCGGGGAAAGCGATTATTATGGGGGCCGTGCCCTCAGACGTACAGGGGAGTGCCCTCAAACGGCCGCAACGCGGGAAGCGCTGCGGTGGAGACAAGGAGCCAGACGATGCTCAACGAGTATGCGGTGTCCCAACGCGACGAGTTCCTCAGCCTGGCCCAGCAACTCGTGAGCTACGATACCCCTGGCCAGGATAAAATCCGCTGTGATGCGCTAGCCGACCTGATGGCCACACAGTTGGCACCCCTTGGCGAAGTAACGCGGGTGAGTAATCCCCACGGCGGTGATCACCTCTGCTTACGCATTCCAGCCGTAGGGAGCGCTGCCAGTCAGGCGCCAGTACTCCTCCTCTGCCACTACGATACCGTCTGGCCGGTTGGTACAGCCGCCATCAGGCCACTGCGAGTGACGGGTGAGACCGCTTTCGGAGCCGGGCTCTACGACATGAAGGCAAGTATTGCGCTGGGCATGCTGGCCCTACGGGGGATAGGCGAGCTCGGGTTTGGGCTACCCCGGCCAGTCACCTGGCTCATCACCTCTGACGAAGAGATTGGCAGCCCAACCTCACGCGAACTGATCGAGCATGAGGCACGGAGTGCGGCCCATGTGCTCGTGCTCGAACCGCCCATTGAGCAGGGCAGCCTCCTGAAGACGGCGCGCAAGGGCGTAGGCGTCTACAACCTGGCGGTTACCGGTCGGGCTGCCCATGCTGGGGTTGAGCCAGAGAAGGGTATCAATGCGCTTATCGAACTCGCCCACCAGATCCTTGCCGTGCAGGCGTTAGCCGATCGCGGCCAGGGAACCACGGTGAATGTCGGAACAGCCCGGGGTGGAAGTGCGAGCAACGTAGTGCCGGCCGAGGCGACGATGGAGATCGATGTACGGGTCTGGAGTGGTGCCGAGGCTGAGCGGCTTGAGGCGGGCTTCCACGCTCTGAGCCCTGTTCTGCCAGGCGCAGAACTGCTGCTCACCGGGGGCTTGAACCGTCCACCGATGGAGCGTACGCCGGCTTCTATCGCGCTCTTCAAGCGAACACAGGCGATCGGGGCAGCGTTGGGCTTGAGCCTGGGGGAGGGGGCGACAGGTGGAGCCAGTGACGGAAACTTCACCTCGGCCCTAGGCATCCCGACGATCGATGGCCTAGGTGCGCCAGGCCAAGGTGCCCATGCACTGCACGAGCAGATCCAGATTCCCGGGGCATTGCAACGCCTAGCGCTCCTGATGGGCCTACTGACTCAGCTGTAGGATGGGAGACGCAGGCAGCCCGCGCACGCCTAGTCGAGGGCATCTGCCCGCGGGCACCTATTCACGCTTCTCCTGGGAGCGTGGGCGTCTCGCCCACGAAGTTGCCATTCGGCGCATAGGCGTTTTGCGCAGCGCGAGAGGCTTCCCCCACGTGTGAACAGGTACGCCCGCGGGCGTAATTGCATCTCTAGCGTAATCTAGGGTATACTTTTGCTGGTGGAGTCGTAGGTAACTACCCTCGGATCCCTTCTCGATGGCAAGTACCATAAAGGAACCAGGGATTGTATGGAGCGAGTGCGTGCACACGTCCTCATCTCGGGCCGGGTTCAAGGGGTGAGCTTTCGCGCCTATGCGCGTGATCGCGCTCGTGCTGTAGGAGTGGGGGGTTGGATCCGTAACCTATCCGATGGTCGCGTTGAGGCAATCTTTGAGGGTTCACGCTCCGCTGTCCAGCAGATGGTCAGTTGGTGTTACAGTGGGCCTATTCTTGCTACCGTTGAGAAAGTAGAACTCACCTGGGAGCAGCCAACGGGCAAAGAGGGTAGCTTTGCAATTGTCTGGTAGGAGCAGAGTCGATCCGCGAGGAGTGAAACGCTCCACAGCTGCAGGGATCATTCGCGTCACGAAAGAACGCCTCAATGCCCGTGAACCGCTGGAAACTCTTCACCAGTGTGATCATCAGTCTCCTGATCATCATCCTGATCTATCTCAACCGCACCTGGATCGCTGAGGCACTGGATCTTCTCGATCAGGCACGTCCAACCTACCTCATCGGTGCATTCCTCCTGATCATCTTGAGCTACCTCGTGAGCGCCCAGGTTTTTGCGGTCACCCTACGCTCGCTTGGACACAAACTCAGCATGCTACGGCTCTGGGCAATAGCCCTGACCGCGATCACGATCAGCCAGTCAGTGCCGGCAGGCGGAGTTGGCAGCTATGCCTTCCTGATCAGTAGCTTCCGCCGGAGTGGAGTTAGTCCGGGATCTGCAGCCCTCATCGCCTCCCTAGAGATGCTCAGCTATGCGATGGCGATGCTCATTCTCTTTGCCTTCAGTCTGCTCTTTCTCACCGCCCATGGGATCGTGGGAGGTCGGGCCAGCTACATCGACGGTGGCATCGCGTTGGCCATGATCAGTGGAGGGGCATTCATCCTTAGTCGGCCGGCGATCAGGCTCAAGGGTTGGATCAACACGCTACACCAGGCAACGGCACGGCTATTGGGGCGCACCTGGTCGACTCAGTGGACTGAGCGGCTGATTGATGAACTGGATCGTGCCCGCGCCCTACTCGCGAGTCGCCGCCGCGATGTGCTCCTGCTCGTCCTTATTCAACTCACTGCACTCTGCGGCCATAGCCTCGGCATGCTACTCGTCTTGCGCGCATTCGACGTGCAGACAAACCTGTTTATTATGCTCGCCGCCTTCGGTATCGCCCTGATCACCTCTACCTTCAACATTCTGCCCGGTGGCGGTGGTACGGTGGAAGCAGCACTCGTGGCCCTCCTGAGCCAACTGGGCATCGGACCAGCGGCCGTTCCAGCAGTCATTATCTTTCGCCTCTTCAACTTCTGGCTCCTCACACCCGTGGCTGGTCTAGCCTACCACTGGCTCATCCACATGCAGGCCCTCCCTAGTCCAGAAGAGCGCTGAGCGTAGCCGGAATAAGCCAACGGTAGGGTAACCCCGGGGATTGCCCCAACAGCCCATTCGCTAAAACAGTCCACCGCTTGGGGAAGCGAACAGCTCCATAGCCCTCCGCGAACGAGACACCCGCGCTCCGGGAGAAGTGTAAATAGGTACCAGAACCGCGAATTTCACCCTTCAGGATATAGCTATCCCCTTATGATGCAACAGAACGTTCAAGACCCGATCACCATCCTGGTGATCGCTGCCCATCCCGATGATATCGAGTTCGGTGTCGCTGGCTCGGTAGCACGTTGGATTGCTGAAGGCCATCGAGTTGTCTACTGTCTGATCACCGATGGTGCGGCTGGCAGCAACGAGCCTGGCGCCGATCTCGTCCTCCTTGCCACCACCCGCCGCGCCGAGCAGCAAGCGGCAGCTGGCGTGCTCGGTGTCAGCGCGGTACACTTCTTGGGCTATCCCGATGGCGTATTGCAGCCCGACCTGCAGCTACGGCGCGAGCTCACCCGCCTAATTCGTACCGTCCGTCCTCAGCGTCTGGTCTGTCAGGATCCATCCACGCTCTTTGTCGGGAGCAGCTATATCAACCACCCGGACCATCGTGCCGCCGGTGAAGCTGCGATCTACGCGCTCTTCCCCAGTGCTGAGACACGTCCCATCTTCCCTGAACTCCTTGACGAGGGATTGGAACCACACCGTGTGCGTGAGCTCTACCTGACGCTGACGCTCCATCCCGACACCTCTATCGACATTACCCCGTTCATCGAGCAGAAGATCGCTGCCCTCCTCTGCCACCGCTCACAGGTTTCCGAGCAGGATGGTGAGTGGGTACGCCAGTGGGACGCAGAGTATGGGGTAAAAGCCGGTACACCCTTTGCAGAAGGGTTTCGTGTGCTACACTTCGGTGAGCATGAGCCATCTACTGAGAGCGGATCGGTGTAGAGACGATCATCCAGTACCTGTTCACTGTCGGGGTAAGCCAACGGCAGGGCAACCACAGGGGGTTGCCCTTACGGAGGGGCACGAGGGTGAGACGCTCTCGTTCCGGGAGAAGTGTGAACCGTTACCTCATCCACACTCACTCCTCATAGCAGGTAGCACGGCAACGGTGATTATGACAACTTCACACATTCTGATCATTGAAGATGAAGCTGAGATTGCCAACTACCTACGGCGTGGCCTCGTCCTCGAAGGGTTCCAGGTAACGGTTGCGAACCATGGGTATGCCGGGCTTCAAGCGGTCCGCGAGACCACGTTTGATCTCGTTATTCTCGACCTCATGCTCCCTGGAATCGATGGCCTGGAGGTTGCTGGTCGTCTGCGTGCTGCCTCCGACATCCCGATCATCATGCTTACCGCCCGTGATGCAGTGGCTGACCGCGTCCTTGGTCTAGAGCGTGGCGCCGATGACTACCTCGTCAAGCCCTTTGCTTTTGAAGAGCTGTTAGCCCGTATTCGGGTGCAGTTACGTCGGCGCCAGACGAGTCAGACCAGCGAGATCCTCCGCTTCGGCAGGCTGAGTCTCGATACGGCCGCCCGCGAACTGCGTATCGGCGAGCGGCGGGTTGAACTGACGGCCAAAGAGTACGATCTCCTTGAACTCTTCATGCGCCACCCCAATCAGGTACTTACCCGTGAGGTGATCTACGATCGCGTGTGGGGCTACGACTTCGGCGGTGAAAGCAACATCATTGAGGTCTATGTGCGCTACTTACGCCAAAAACTTGAGGCAAACAGTGAGGCCCGGGTCATTCAGACGGTGCGTGGTGCAGGCTATATCATGCGTGACGAGTAGTCGGCTCTAGAGCAACATGCTGCCGCGTATGGCGTTAGAACGCCATATAAGGGAAGGAATCTTGCGCTTTCACCAGCAGCAGCGTATAATGTACAAGGGTACATAGACCGTGTTGAGAGAGCGACTGTTGTTGGGCGTAGTTTTGAAACAGGCCGTAGGCATGCTTCAATTTCGGCTGCGCTGACTTCACACTCTGGTGCTACCAGGGCGAGGTTAGGGGTTTTCTCATGGAGGATGCAGCCTTCCACGCCTCCCGTGAGATTGTCAGGCCAGTGTTGAAACAGGCCTTAGGCAAGGACGACGCATGGAAAACCTGATAGGGACCGCTGCCGGCTCAGAGGCGCTGACACTTCCCAATCACGACGATCATAGCGCCGCCCTTGAGGCTGAGGATCTGGCGCTCATGGAGCAGTTTCTCAGCGACCCCGCCCATGACTACCGCAACCTCAAGTATGGAGATACCGCTGATGGTCGGGTGATGCGTGTTGACCGTGATGAGATTCTGGTCGACATCGGCGCCAAAGCCGAGGGTGTCATTCCAGCCCGCGAGATGCAATCGCTCACTCCTGAGGATCGGGCTGCTCTGCATACCGGCGACACCATTCTCGTCTTTGTAGTGCAATCCGAGGAGAAGGATGGTCGAGCCATCCTCTCCATCGATAAAGCTCGTCAGGAGCGCAGTTGGCGCAACCTGCAGAGCGCGTACGACGCCGGGAGTGTCATCAGCGCACGCGTGGTGAACTACAACAAGGGTGGACTGCTGGTCAACCTCGATGGTATTCGTGGTTTTGTACCTTCATCACAGGTCAGCGGAGTCAGCCGTGGATCGGATACGCAGAAGCAGTCCGACATGGCGCGTATGGTCAACACCGATCTCAACCTCAAGGTCATCGAGATCAACCGTGCGCGTAACCGTCTGATCCTCTCAGAGCGGCAAGCGATGCAGGAGTCACGAGAGAGCAAGAAGGATGAACTCCTCGCCCGGCTAAAGGAGGGTGATCTACGGAGTGGCACTGTCAGCTCGGTCTGCGACTTTGGTGCATTCATCGATATCGGCGGGGCTGATGGTCTAGTTCACCTCTCAGAGATCTCCTGGAGTCGGGTGAAGCACCCGAACGAGCTCCTCAAGGTAGGGGATAAGGTTCAGGTCGTCATCCTCAGCATCGATCACGAACGGAAGCGCATCGCCCTCTCGATGAAGCGTACGCAGCACGAGCCTTGGTCACGGGCAAGTGAGCGCTACCAACTGGGACAGATCGTTGAAGGAACGATCACCCAGATCGCCTCCTTCGGTGCCTTTGCCCGCATCGAAGATGGGATCGAGGGGCTGGTCCATATCTCTGAGATGAGTGACGAGCCTATTCAGCACCCCAAAGCGATTGTGGCCGAGGGTGATCAGATCCGGGCGCGGATCATTCGGATCGACCCTGCACGCAAGCGTATGGGCTTGAGTTTACGTCTCAACCGTGAGCAGAGTGAAGGAGAGGCTCCAGACCCAAGTGAAGTTGGCGAGTAGGTATCTGCGACCCAACCGGATGGGTAGTGTCTACTCTGGTGCAAGGGGTGGTTGTACCTTGCCAGCCCCGCGCCTGTCGGGTGGTGTCGCTCGAACGATATGTCAGATCCTCTGCAGAGCCCCGGCCCTGCCCCGTCCCTCGACTCATCAATGGCCCATTCGGGATCCCCAATTCCTCCTGGACTGTCCAACGTCGCCTATCAGATAGCTGAACCTCGCCCCAGTGGATACCACTGCGGTTGGTCCAGGGATAGCTAGTGGAGAACACCATGTCTGACCTCTACAGTAAGTTTACCCGGCGAGCCAAGCAGGTGCTCCAGCTCGCGCATGAAGAGGCGCGCTCATTCAACCACCCCTACATTGGTACTGAGCATATTCTGCTCGGCTTGATCCGTGAGAGCGAAGGCATTGCCGCACGTGTTCTCGATGATCTGGGGGTCAAGCTGGCTCAGGCCCGTAGTGCCGTAGAGTTTATCGTTGGTGTAGGGGAGGGTGATCCGGTCACGGATCAGGAGCTGACTGCACGGGCGCAGAAGGTGATCAAGTATGCTATTGAGGAGGCCAATCGGCTGAATCACCACTATATTGGTACAGAGCATCTTCTCCTGGGTCTGGTTCGTAATGGCGAGGGAGTTGCGACTGGTGTACTCGACATCATGGGTGTCTCCCTCGAGCAGGTACGCAACCAGGTCATGCGGGTCTTGCGCCACGGGACGACTGGGAGCGCCGAGCAGCGTGCTGGCGCCGCCACGAGTCAGAGTACGGCCCAGCGCCAGTCGAAGACACCATACCTCGATGCGCTGAGCACCGATTTGACCGAGATGGCTGAGGCTGGGCGCCTCGACCCGATCATCGGACGCCAGCATGAGATCGAGCGGGTGATCCAGATTCTCTCGCGCCGTACCAAGAATAACCCTGCCCTCATTGGTGAGCCAGGTGTGGGGAAGACCGCGATCGTCGAGGGGTTGGCTCAGCGCATCATCCAGGGCGACGTACCCGACAGTATCAAGGGGAAACGGGTGGTGACCTTGGACATGGGCGCCCTCGTCGCTGGTACGAAGTATCGAGGCCAGTTTGAGGAGCGCCTCAAGCGAGTCATTGATGAGATTAAAGAGACACGCTGCATCCTCTTCATCGATGAGTTTCACACGATCATCGGTGCCGGTGGTGCCGAAGGGACTCTTGACGCAGCAAATATCCTCAAGCCCGCCCTCTCGCGGGGCGAGTTACAGACCATTGGTGCAACGACGCTCGATGAGTACCGCAAGTATATCGAGCGTGACGCAGCGCTGGAGCGTCGCTTCCAGCCGGTGATGGTCGATGAACCGAGCCTTGAGAATACGGTGCTCATCCTGCGCGGGATCAAGTCGCGCTACGAGGATTTCCACCAGCTGCAGATCTCTGATGAGGCGATCAGAGCTGCAGCGGCCCTCTCTGCGCGCTACGTGCCCGATCGGCAACTTCCTGATAAGGCGATCGACCTCATCGACGAAGCGGCAAGCCGGGTGCGCATGTACCGCAGTGCGACTCCGTCGCAACTACGCGATGCACTGCGTGGTCTGGAGGCCCTGCGTAAAGAGCGCGAGGCTGCGATCGAGGATAAGCAGTTCGATCTCGCTGCCGATCTCCGTGAGCGCGAGGAGCGCATGCAGGGGAGGATCAGTGAGATTGAGGCCACCATCGCCACCAGTAGTGGTGGTGAACGATCCGCCGGGCGTCCATACGTCACTGATGAGGATATTGCCGAAGTCGTCGGGATGTGGACTGGTGTGCCGGTTACCCGACTGAAGGGCGACGAAACGCTGCGGCTCATGCAGATGGAAGAGTTCCTGCACAACCGCGTGGTTGGTCAGCAGGAGGCGATTGTTACCATCTCTAAGGCAGTGCGCCGTGCTCGCGCCGGGCTGAAGGATCCCAAGCGTCCGATTGGCAGCTTCATCTTTCTTGGTCCGACGGGAGTAGGTAAAACAGAACTGGCAAAGACGCTGGCAGAGTTCATGTTCGGCTCTGAAGAGAGCTTGATCAAGATCGATATGTCTGAGTTCCAGGAGCGACACACGACGTCGCGTCTGGTTGGTTCTCCCCCTGGCTACGTGGGGTATGGTGAAGGTGGGCAACTGACCGATGCCGTGCGTCGGAAGCCCTACAGTGTCGTCCTCTTCGATGAGATTGAGAAGTCGCACCCCGATGCGTTCAACCTGTTGCTCCAGGTGCTTGAGGATGGGCACCTGACCGACGGCAAGGGGCGTAAGGTCGACTTCCGAAATACGATCATCATCATGACCTCGAATGTTGGCACGGAGCACATCCGCCGTGCGAGCCGGATCGGCTTTGGTGGCAATGCGGATGAGATTGACCAGACCGACATGCGGCGCAAAGTGGACGATGCGCTCAAGTCGCTCTTCCGTCCCGAGTTCCTCAACCGCATCGATGCAACGATCATCTTCCACCCGCTGACCAATACGGAGATCCAGCGCATCACGACCATCATGCTCAAGCGGGTGCAGCAGCAGCTTGATGAGCATCAGATGCAGCTGAGCGTGCAGCAGGATGCCCTGGAACTGCTCGCCCGCCGCGGCTACGATCCAGCCTTTGGTGCACGGCCGCTGCGCCGGGTCATTACCAATCTGATCGAGGATCCCTTGGCAGAGGGGTTCCTCAATGGGACCTTCCGCGAGGGTGATACGATTATCGTTGATAGTGAACAGGAAGAGCTGCGCCTGCGCTCACAGCGCCAGATCGACAGTGAAAGTAGGATTGCCGAGGCCCATCCTGAGGAGAGCCCCGCGCTGGTAGAGTAAGTTTATCGCGAGATCAGAGGATAGAGCAGAGCGGGGAGGTTTGGCCTCCCCGCTCTGCTTTTTTTGCTGGTGTACCTCAACGGCGCAGTACAATAGTACTATACGCTGTAATGAACATGTCATGTCTAGACCTTGAATCAACCCATCGCTACGATATATAGTAGTTACTGCTAGGAGTGGGGAAGCTGTGGGGTCAACTATGGAGCGGATCATCCTGCGTGATCAGAGCCTTATTGCGCCGTTTGCTGAACCTGCCCGCGAACTACGGCTCCTGAACAAACCGCTCTGGCTGCTCCAGCGCGATCTGCTCAGATCGCTCTGCCAGGGGAGCCGAGAGATCGAGAGCATCGCCGAGCTTGCGGCGCTCGTACAGCAGAGCGATCAGGAGCTACTCGTACACCGGGACAACCTCTTCTTCAACGTGCCCCTGATCGAGAGCTTCATCAGCGAAGCACGCGCTAGCCGAAGGCCATGCCAGATCGCCTTCCGCGCCAGTCGTGGCCCCAACCAGCCCGGTGATCCGAGTATTGAACAGCATGCGCTCCTACTCTGTGAGGGCATCAGACGCTGTGAAGATGTCACCTATCTCGACGGCGGCATGGTACGAACCGGTTCCGTCTACGTAGCTGACCTCTACTACACTCCCCCAGGATGTACCGATCAACCAGTACCCATTATCATCGACACTCTCAGCCACGAGATGGGCTACTACCGTATCCCAAGCTACATGGCGCAGAGGGGTGACTTGACCTACCAGATCCCGTTGCGCGCCTTCCTCTCGATCGAGCACTGGGTACACGTCTTCA
>CAIWUD010000530.1 GCA_903915775.1 uncultured Chloroflexota bacterium
GGGATTGCACCATCGCAGATTACCGTCCTAGTTGCCGAACGTCTGACATGGCCCGATGGCTCCCTCGGCTGCCCGCAGAAGGGTATGCTCTATACCCAGGCCCTCGTTGAGGGGTTTCGTATCCTTCTTGTTGCTCATGGGGTAGAGTATGCCTATCATGGTGCAGATGAGGGTGAGCCGTTCTATTGCGAGCATCCAGCACCTCGCCCCTAAGCATGGTTCAATGAGGAATCTTATGTCCCAACCCAAGATCGCTATCATCATTGGCACTACTCGACAGGTCCGCTTCGGTGAGCGGCCGGCTCGCTGGATCTACGAGATCGCGTCCAGGCGCAGCAGTGAGCTGGAGGTCGAACTCATCGATCTTCGCGACTATCCACTACCCTTTTTCGATGAGGATATCTCCAATGGCTGGGTTGTGTCGCAGCACGAAGTCGTCCGGCGCTGGCAACAGAAGGTCGCTGAGTTTGATGGGTATATCTTCGTAACCGCCGAGTACAACCACAGTATTTCTGGCGTGCTGAAGAATGCCCTCGACTCTGCCTACCCCGAATGGAACCGCAAGCCCGCCGCCTATATCGGTTATGGTGGTGTCGGTGCGGCACGTGCGGTCGGGCAGCTGCGCCTCATCAATATCGGGTTGCAGATGGCAGCCATACGGACGGCGGTGCACATTCAGGGTGCTGATTTTACCGAGGTCTCGCAACAGGGGAAGCAGCTGTCGGATCTACCACACCTTGAGCGGAGTGCTAATGCCATGCTCAACGAGTTGATCTGGTGGGCCAACGCGCTCAAGCGCGCCCGTGAACAGGCCTGAGACGCAATCGTGGCCGTGGGGGCGATACTTCATCGCCCCCACCATGCTCAGAGACCAGCAATCGTCTGGACCCGTCCAATCAGGCCTAGTATCAGGTTGGGGAAGAGACCCAGGACAACGAGCCCGGCGGTCGTGATGATCAGCGTTGTCATTGTTGCGGGCTCGATGCGCAGCGGTTCACCACTGCTCGGTGCTTCGATAAACATGGCGCGGAGCAGGCGTAGGTAGTAGGAGAGGCTGACTACAGTCATGACCAGGGCTACGATGACCAGCCAGTATGCCCCTGACTGCCAGCCCACCATGAAGATGTAGAACTTGGCGAAGAAGCCACCCAGGGGGGGGATGCCGGCCAGTGAGAGTACGCAGATGGTCAGCATGGTGGCCAGGGGTAGGTTGCGCCGTGCGAGCCCATTGAGATCGGTAATCTCTACGCCGCTGCCGGCTCGGCTCATGGCCACAAGGGCGCCAAAAGCACCGAGGTTCGTGAGCGTGTAGACGATCAGGTAGTAGATCAGTGCGACACTCCCCTGCTCACGGTCGAAGCGCTCCGGTGCGGCCCAGGCTACCAGTCCGAGCAGGAGGAAGCCGGCGTGGGCGACGCTCGACCAGGCCAGCAGGCGCTTGGTATTGCTCTGCGGGAGTGCAGCCAGGTTACCCACTAACAGGGTCAGGAGGGCGAGGAGCGCTAGGATGGCCGTCCATCCACCGAGGTTGGTGGCACCCAGGGTTGCGCTGCCGACGGACTCGGGAAAGGCGACACTCAGCAATCGTAGGAGGAGCAGGAAGCCCGCTGCCTTCGAGGCCGTGGAGATAAAGGCGGTGATGGGGGTTGGTGCGGCCTGGTAGACATCGGGTGCCCAGCCATGAAAGGGCACGATGGCGAGCTTGTAGCCTAGACCAGCCAGGATGAGGAGCATGGCCAGGGTGAGAAGCGGGGTGCTCGCTCCGCCGTCACGGGCTAGTTCAGCAATGCGCTCGAACTGGGTCAGGTTACCACTCACTGCGATACCACCCAAGTTACTCGCTACAAAGCCGTAGGTTAGGCTCATACCATAGAGGAGGATCGCTGAGGAGAGGGCACCAAAGAGGAAGTATTTCATGCCTGCTTCCGCTGAACGACTGCCGCTCCGGACGTAGCCAGTCAGTAGGTAGAGGGGAATACTGGTCAACTCGATCGCTAGGTAGGCCATGATCAGCTCCTGAGCGCCGACCATGAGGCACATGCCCGTGGTTGCGAAGAGGATCATCGCGTAAAACTCGGCGGGGTGTGCCGTGGGCAGATCGTCGAGGCAGAGCAGACTGGTGAGGAATGCCGCCCCAATGAGGAGCAGTCGGGCGATCATGGTCAGGTCGTCGGTGGCAAAAGCACCGACGATTGGCGCCCCTCCTGGCCCGCCTACCTGCAGGTTGCGTACGACGCCCAGCAGGTAGCTGAGGAGCGGGTTTGTGGTGCTTGCCTCGGGGGCGACCACCGTACCAGGGATGTAGCCACTCTGCAGGAGGGTGATGATGAAGATGAGCCCTAGGCCGATCGCCGTGAGGGAGGCCGATGAACGTGCACGCTCGAGTTGCGCTGCTGCGGTGCGCCCCCACTTCTCGAAGATATCCGATCCCAGGACGATCAGTGCCAGAAAGAGCAGCAGGATCTCCGGCAGGATGCGCGGGATGTCGGTGATCTGAAACATGTCTCGCTCCACAACAGTGAACAGTTACCGACCCGCGATGATGATACCGGAGATCTGATCGACTACCGGACGTACCCCGGTGGCGATCAGTTCGGTCAGGATTGCTGGATAGAGCCCAACCCCGATCAGGATCACGGCTAGCAGGATCGCTCCGCTATACTCCTGCCAGGTCAGCTTGGGGAGCTGCAAGAAGGCAGGGTTCTTCACCTCGCCATCGAAGACCGCCCAGACGGCCCGGAGAATGTAGGCTCCGGTGATCGGGATGGAGAGCGCCGCAATGAGGGCGACAAGGGGATACTTCTCCCAAACTCCGATGAAGATGGTAAACTCGGCCCAGAAGCCCGCGAGGCCAGGCATGCCCATCGATGAGAGCCCGCTCAGGATGAACATCCAGGCTGCGAAGGGCATGACCTTGCGCAAGCCGCCCAGTTCGGGCAGTTGACGTGTGTGGGTGCGCTCGTAGATCATGCGTCCGACGACGGCAAAGAAGAGCGCCGTCATGATCCCGTGGGCGAACATCTGTAGGATGGCGCCAGTTAGGGCGATCTGGGTGCCCGCCGCCAGGCCCATGACAACCAGGCCCATGTGGCTCACCGACGAGTAGCCGATAATATACTTGGCGTCGCGCTGAGCCATCGCGATCGTCGCGCCATAGACGACGTTCAACAGGGTGAGGATCGCGATCAGTGGCAGCCACGTCGCCGCCCCCGCAGGCATCAGCCACATTGCGGCGCGGATGCAGCCGTAAGCGCCCAGTTTCATCAACACCCCGGCGTGGAGCATACTCACCGCGGTTGGTGCCGCCACATGGCCAGTTGGGCTCCAGGTGTGAAAGGGGAACATACCGGCCAGGATCGCGAAGCCGACAAAGATCATGGGGAAGAAGATGCGCTGCAGCTCGCCGGCCAGGCTGACGTGGCGTGCCAAGAGCAGCATATCAAAGCTGCGTAGCCCCGATCCGAAGTAGATCGCTAGCATGCCGATGATGACTAGGGCACTGCCAGCCATCAGGAAGAGAGTCAGCTTCATCGCCCCATACTCTTTGCGCGTACTCCCCCAGACCCCGATCAGCAGGTACATCGGTAGTACCGCCAGTTCATAGAAGACGAAGAAGAGGAAGAGATCCAGGGCGACAAAGACGCCGTAGACCCCCGTGGTCAGCAGGAGCAGCAGCACCCAATACTCTTTGGTGCGCTGCTCGATGTTCCAACTCATCAGGGCACCGGTGAAGATCACGATACCGTTGAGGAGGAGCATCGGCAGGCTCACCCCATCCACCCCAAGTTGGTAGCTGATACCAAGTTGGGGCATCCATTCGAGTCGCTCAACAAACTGAAACCCGGCCTGCTGCGGGTCGTAGGCCAGGAAGAGGAGGAGGGCGAGCAGGAGCGAGACGAAGGCAAAGAGCGTGCCTACCCAGCGCATCGCCTCCTGCTGGGCCGCTGGAAGCAGTGCGATGATGATGGCTGACACTACCATGCTCAGCCAGACCAAGCTGAGCCAGGGGATGTCGGGGGAAAGGGTGAGTAGACCCATAGAGATGTTACCTTCGCTCAACTGAGGAGCCGCTGAAAGATGGCGACGAGCTCAGTTGTGGTTGCATTGGCGATACGGAGTAGCGGGAGCGGGTAGACGCCGAAGGCTACGAGCAGACCCAACAGCGGCAGCACGCTCCAGAGCTCGCGGGGGCGCAGGTCAGGTAGGGCAGCCCAGCGCTCGGGGAGCGGGCCGAGGAAGATGCGCTGGAACATGAGCAGGAGGGCGAGCGCGGTCACCACCAGGCCGATCGTGGCCAGGGCGGTGAAGAGGGGGAGGGTTGCCCATGCGCCGCGGAAGATGAAGAACTCGCCGACAAAACCGGCCAGCCCCGGTAGGCCCAAGTTGGCGAAGAGGGCTACCCCCATCACCCCGGCGAAGGTGGGGGCAACGTGCCGCAGCCCGCCAACATCGTTTAGGCTCCAACTCCCGCTCCGCTCGTAGAGTGCGCCTGCTAGGTAGAAGAGGGCCCCCGTACTCAGACCATGGGCCACGAGTTGCATCACCGCGCCGTTGAGTGCGCTGACCCGGCTATCCTGGCCAGCCGTGTCTGGCAGGGCGGCCGCAGCGGCAATTGCCAGCATGACGTAGCCCATGTGGTTGATCGAGGTGTAGGCAATGAGCCGTTTGAGATCACCGCCAATGTGTGCCAGGGCCCCGAAGGCTCCCGCCAAGATGCCTACCAGGGCCAGGCCACCCATCAGCGGGGCGAAGTATTGGCTCGCATCGGGTACGAACGGCAGCATGATCCGCAGCATGCCGTAGGCACCCATCTTGCTCATCACCGCACTGAGGAGAATACTCCCGGCAATGGGTGCCTCACTGTAAGCGTCGGGCAACCAGGTATGAAAGGGCCAGACGGCAAGTTTGATGGCGAAGGCGATGAAGATGGCCCAGAAGGCGATGCTGGTGTAGAGGAGCGGGTAACGCCCCAGCACCCCAGTCACGCCGATCTGCTCCATGTAGCCGAAGAGGATCTCGCGCAGATTGCCCGTTACCCCAGCTACTTCGAGCCCACGTCCGAGGCGTCCGAGATCGATCAGGTTGAAGGTAGGCAAGCCTACCTGGCGCATGGCCAGGTAGATGATCTGGAAAAATAGGAGCATCCCGACCGATCCAGCCATCGTGTAGATGAAGAAGGTAAAGGCCGCAGGGCGACGCTGCTCACGCCCCCAGTTTTGGATGAGGAAGAAGGCCGGAACTAGGCTGAACTCCCAGAAGATGAAGAAGAAGAAGAAATCCAGAGCCATAAAGAAGCCGAGTAGCGCCGACTGGAGGAGGAGAATCAGGGCGTAGTGCGTCTTCACGCGCTCACGGACGCTCCAGGAGGCCAGGGCTGCGAGGGGGCCCATCACCACCGTCAGCAGCAGCAGTGGCAAACTCAGCCCGTCGACGCCGAGCAGGTAGTCAACCCGGATGGCACTGATCCAGGGGACACGCTCGACCAACTGCACGACCCCCTGCCCCGCAGCGGTTGCCGTCGCGTCGAAGCGTGCCCAGATCTGCCCGGCTAGGGCGAGGGGCAATCCCATCCAGGCCGTGGCACCGATACGTACAACGCGATCTTCCAGACCGAGCCAGGCTGCTATGCCTACCAGCAGCACACCCACAAGCGGTGCGAGCCAGAGCAGGGTCAGCCAGGGCAGCCCATCAGGCGCCGGTAGCATGTAGTTGGGGAGATCCATGGGCTACTTCCAGAGATACAGAAAGAGCAGGGCCAGGATCAGCGCCCCGCCAAAGAGGTATACACCATAATCCTGGGCCTTACCAGTCTGTAGGCGTCGCACTTGCCGTCCACTCGTCACAGTGCTAGAGGCCAGGGCATCGGGGCCATCGTTGAAAAGGGTGTCGTCGATGATGAAGTTGAGTTTACCCAACCAGAGCGTTACCACGCCGATACCACTCACAATCCGTGCCAGGATCTGTTGATCAATCCAGGCCCAGAGGATCGCCAGGAGCGCCACTAGGCGTCCAAAGCTCAGTTGATAGAGGGCATCGATACGGTACTGCTCGTGCAGGAGTTGAAAGAGGCCA
>CAIWUD010000531.1 GCA_903915775.1 uncultured Chloroflexota bacterium
GATGAGCAGCAAGAGCGCGGTCAAGCTGGTGGCCGGTGACACGCACGGGCAACTCTACCGCTGGGTGAGTCTGCTCACCGGCTCGAAGAACGCGATCAAGGGTGTAGGGTTTTTCCTCGGGGCGCTACTGCTAACGCTAGTCGGCTTTCAGACGGCGTTGCTGCTACTGGCTGCATTGGTGGTAAGTGCACTGGTGTTGGCGCTCCTGCTAATCAAGGGTGATCTGGGCACGCCCAATGCGAAGGCCAAGTTTCGTCAGACCTTCTCGAACAACCGGGCGGTGAACCTGCTGGCAGCAGCGCGGATCTTCCTCTTCGGCGCTCGCGATGTCTGGTTCGTGGTGGGCTTGCCGGTCTTCTTTGTGCGTGTGTTGAACTGGGACTTCTGGCTGGCCGGTGGATTTATGGCCGTCTGGACGATCGGCTATGGTGCCGTACAGGCTGCGACACCGGGGCTGATTCGGCGGCGGGTCGAGGGCGCTCATGAACCTGACGGCGCTACGGCGATGCGCTTAGCCTTCGGGTTGGCCGCCTTTCCCGCCGGGATTGCCCTGGCCCTGATGAACGGGATCGCGCCGATGGTTGCGGTGGTAGGTGGCCTGTTGCTCTTTGGGGCCATCTTCGCACTCAATTCGGCTGTCCACAGCTACCTCATCCTGGCCTACACCGACAGCAATAAGGTGGCGATGAACGTCGGCTTCTACTACATGGCCAATGCGCTGGGCCGCCTCAGCGGCACGCTGTTGTCGGGCCTCCTCTACCAGGTTGGACTACAAATGGGGCCGAACGGCGGCCTGATCGCCTGCCTCTGGGCTTCGGTGGCGTTCGTGCTCGGTGCCGGGGGCCTGTCCTTACTGCTTCCCACACACCGCGCCTCCACCCAGCCGATCGTCCTGAACGATCTGGGGGAGTGAGAGGTGATATCAAGTCAGCCCGCAGATCGCCAGGGGGCACCTCTCTGTCCGTGGTAGAATGGCGGCGCACGAAGATCCAGTCGATGAGGGCTCTCGAGGGCGCACGCAGCCCCAGAAACAGGGCGATCCAGCTATGAGTGAAGGTATCGGGTTCGGGTTCATTGGTGCTGGCGAGATCGCCGTCGCCTCGGCGTCCGCCCTGCAGGGCGTGGCCGGTGCCCACCTTGTGCGAGCAATGGATGCACGGCAGGATCTGGCGGCAAGCTTAACGGATGCGTACGGTGGCCAACCCGCCGGCTCGCTCGACGAACTACTGGCCGACCCGTCGGTACGCGCCGTCTACATCTGCACGCCCCACGCCCTCCACCGCCAGCAGGCTGAACAGGCTGCCCGTGCCGGTAAACAGGTCTTTATCGAGAAGCCCATGGGTGTGAGCCCCGATGAGGCGTGGGCAATCGTCGAGGTCTGCCGCCGACATGGCGTGGCATGTGGCGTACCCTTCGTCGCCCGCTACGCCCCGGCGTACCGAGAGGCTAAGCAGCTCATGCAGGCCGGGGCCATCGGTGAAGTCACGGGGTTCCGCAGCGTCTACCGCGGCGACAAGCCACGTTCCTACTGGAGTGGCGGCTACTCGGGGCGGGCAACGGGCGACTGGCGGCAGCACTGGCTAACGGCCGGCGGTGGGGTACTGCTCATGAACAGCATCCAC
>CAIWUD010000532.1 GCA_903915775.1 uncultured Chloroflexota bacterium
CCAGTCCCGGTAGCGCCAAACTCTCCCGGCGGCGCAGCCAAGCCCGCGGGAGGTGTGGAGGGCAACGCCCTCCACGAAACCACCCAACCCAGTCCCGGTAGCGCCAAACTCTCCCGGCGGCGCAGCCAAGCCCGCGGGAGGTGTGGAGGGCAACGCCCTCCACGAAACCACCCAACCCAGTCCCGGTAGCGCCAAACTCTCCCGGCGGCGCAGCCAAACATGAACGAAGGAGCACACCAATGAGGCGTCGAACAGGGTTCAGTGTGGGAGGCCTGCGCCTGCTGAGCATCCTGCCCCTCGCAGGATTAGCCATCCTCCTCATTGTCACGGGTATAGCGGTGACCGCCACAGCGACAATCTCAGGGACGATCCGTTCCGGACTGGAAACCCAGGCGATCACGGTCCCAACCGTGGCGACTGCAGCTGGTTGTGGCAATGCGAGTTCGATTACCTCGGTGGTAGATGGGAGTGGGGGGGTCGCGCTCACGACTGATGACACCCTTATTCTAGGTGGCTCCGGTGGCGAAACCTTTACTGTTACTGGGGATGATAACTGTGTGATTGGTGGTGGTGGGGCGGACACCTTCGTGATGACTGGGGTGAACAATTTCACGCAGGATTAGAGCCTATATGTACTGTTTCATAAGGTTGGCACAGATGCCCCCCAACCTCCCCCCGCTGGGGGGAGGCTTCCGGCTAACTCCGTGAAGCAATACCCCTATGGCCAAGCTTGAGCTGGGGTCTATCGAAGGTGTTGCTCTCCAAACCTCCCACAGCATGGTCGAGTTAGTGTGAACCCTGACCATCAGGGTGACCGCAGGCGCAATCTGGACAAGCAGTCTGTCATCCTCACTTCATCTCGTCGGCGGCGAAACGCACCTCTACCGGCGTTAGATCTTCTGGAGCAGCCATGAACAGCGATCGACAACTTGAGCGTGTGCTGACCGTTGCGATGCTTATTGGTGCCTTCATCCTTTTCGGTCTAGCCTTTCTGAACGTTACCTCACAAGGTGGCGACGGCTCATTCCTCAGTCCGGAGGCACAGACGGAAGAGGCAAACACCGCCAATTTGATCAAACCGCGACCGCAGTGTGATGGCCTGACCCTCATTGACACCCAGATTGGGCGCGGCCAGATCGTGGCTGACAAAGATTTCTACCTGGTTCTAGGCACCTCGGGCGCCGATCAGTTTGTTATCACCGGCAACTACAACTGTGTATCTGGCGGTGCCGGTGACAGCTGTATCGATCGCGGTCAAGGGAATGTGATCGTTGGAATGACTTGCAACTAATGTGGTGGAGTTGGGAGCACCGACCTGGGCTCTACCCGCCCCGGAAGCTCCTTTCAATCCACCACCCCTCCGTTCAGCCGGGGAGGTAGGCACTACCAGCAGCAGGGAGCAGCATGATGCGACGTACCCTTCAAATTACTCTCACCCTCTTCTGCGCCGCCGTCGTGATGGTCTACACCGTCGTGCGCAGTCAGACCCGCGCCGTCGTTGCCGATGCGGGCCTTGGTGTCTCTACCGCTCTCAGTGCGACAGCCGGGAATCCTGTCACTGTCACGAGTGATGGTGCCGACCTGCTGCAGTTTGCTGGGCTGAGTTGGACCCGCGAGCGGGTCAACTGGTCTCAGCTTGAGCCTATTCCAGGCCAGCGGGACTGGCGGGCACTCGATCGCACGGTGAAGCAGTTGCGCGATCGTGGGGTGCAGATCGTCGGGGTCATTGATGGTGTACCCGGTTGGGCCACACCCGATTCCTCGGATCGCTACAATGGCGAATCAGCCTTGTCTCCTGACCCCCAGGCCCTGGTGGCGTTCGTCTCCGAAGCAGCGAAGCGTTACAGTGGCACCATCAACTACTGGGAGATTCTGCCGGGAGCTGATGATCTCTCCCGCCGGGTCACCGCGCTCGATGTCGGCGAGTATGCCCGCACCCTGCGCGCGGCAGCCTTTGCAATCCACAGCGCCAATGCGAATGCCAAGGTGATCAGCGGTGGCATCAATGTCACCAACTTTGCCTACCTGCAGGCACTTATCGACAGTGGGGTGGCTGATTCGGTTGATATTATTGGGGTGCGCGCCTACATCGCACCTACACAGGTGGAAAGTCACCTCTTTGGTGCCGAGGATCTCTACCTCGTGCACGAACTGCTCAAGCTGCGCAATGGGAAGCCGATCTGGGTGACGGAGTATGGTTGGGGCACCGGTATCTCTATACCCGAACCGTCTGGTATGGTGAACGAAGAGACCCAGGCAGACTTTCTCGTCACTGGTGCCGTTCTGCTGCGCGCCGCAGGTGCCGAACGGGTCTTCTGGGGCAGCCTCAAGGATCAGGTGCCCGCAAGCTTCTATGGTCTGATACGTGCGGGGAAGGGGCAGAGCGACTATAGCCAGCGCAAACCAGCCCTGGTGGCAATGCAGGTAGCACTCCAACAGCTCGCCGGCGCAGAGACGGTCGGTCTGGTCGATACCGGTGAGCGCAGGGTTCCACTCGATTTTGAGTACAACGACGACCAAATCCTAGGCCTGTGGGGTGTTGGTCAGGCGTTTATGACCACCGTTGCCGTAACCGATACCTTCTCGTACGCTGGCATGCGTTCACTGGCGGTCAACTACGCCTTCGAGTACCACGACAACCCCTTCGCCAAACGTGCGCCGATCGTCATCCAGCCCGAGAAACAGGTTGCCTTTGCAGGGACACCGCGACGGGTGGGGATGTGGGTCTACGGTGATGGGAGCCAGAATAAACTCTCGGTGCTCCTGACTGATGCACGGAATGAGACCTTCCAGCTGCCGCTCGGTGAGTTGGAAGAGGGTTGGCACTTCATGGACGTGGACATCCGCGGCCAGATGGATGCGAGTAGGGCGGTCTTTGGGATGGGTAACCTCGAGATCGACATGCCGGTAGTCCTCGATGGCTTTGTGATTGAGCACCTCGAAGGGAGTATGTTTACCCAAGGGACAATCTTTATCGATGATGTGACCACGGTCAGTGGACCAGAGATCTACGCGGTACGCTTTAAACGGGGTGGGAGTGTGGTCGATGTGCTGCGCAGTACCTTCCCTGCTGAGGTGAACATCAGTTCACTCTCGGTCGGTGGTACACTCATTCGTCGCAATGGCGAGACGTCGATCGTGGGGAACAACAACGGCAAACTCAGCGTAGGGGTTGGCCCAAGCCCGGTCTTCCTCGTCCACGTCGTGGATCGACCGCCGATGACCCCAGTTCCCCAGCCTACACCACGGCCAGAGCTCGCTTCTGGGCTGATGATGACCCGTCCGACACCCACGATTGTGCCATCGCCAACGATGGATCCCTTGGCTTCGCCAGTACCGCCGTCAGCAACAGCTGATCCCGCACTCTCGCCCACACCTGGGCCCTCGTCCTCGGGGCGGCGGGCCGAGCCGGCCTACCCGGCCCTGATTGATGGCCAGTTTGCTGATCCAGCCTTTGGCGAGCTTTGGGCGCGCAGTGATATGCCCATTGCCGCTGGTGCGCCGAACCTCGTGCCACGCTCTTGGCTCTGGGGACGCATGCTGACCGGTGGTACGCGTGAGACCTATGATCAGGGTCCCGGTGGCTACCGCCTGGTGCAGTACTTCGATAAGAGCCGGATGGAGATTAACAACCCGTCGGCAGCTCGGGATGCCTGGTATGTCACCAATGGTCTGCTCGTGGTCGAGATGGTTGATGGGCGTGTCCAGCTCGCTGATACTGCATTTGAGCAGCGTACCCCGGCGAATGAGGCGATTGCCGGTGATCCGGTTGAAGGGAACCCCAACGCCCCTACCTACGCAACCCTGCGTTCCGTAGCCTACCCGGTAGTGCGTGATCCGGCCCCGCGACGAAGTGGCGCAACGGTGACCCAGACCCTGACGAGGGATGGTAATGTACGGGACGACCCTGCACTGGCACGCTATGGGATTACGCTCGAAGCCTACGAGGAGACCCTTGGGCACAACATCCCAGCCGTCTTCATGCGCTTCTTCAACCAGCAGGGTGTCGTCTACGAGGCGGGGGGCTTTATGACCGGTCCGGTGGTACGTGACTGGAAGTTTGTGATGGGCCTGCCGATCAGTGAACCCTACTGGTCGCGGGTACGCATCAACGGTGTGGAGCAAGATGTCCTGGTGCAGGCCTTCCAACGACGCGTGTTGACCTACACACCAGCCAACCCTCAAGAGTGGCAGGTTGAAATGGGGAACGTAGGGCAGCACTACCTGCGCTGGCGCTACGGAAAGTAAGGCATACTCTAAACCAGTTTGATACTTTTACGGGAGGTTGGAGGGCTTCGCCCTCCACAAAAACCCTAACCGAGCTTTGGTACAACCAGAGGATCAAGCTGGCGCAGCAGAAATTGAAACGTGCCTAAAAAGGGGAGCTGGACAACGTTCTATAGCATGGCAAGAACAAGAGGGGAGGCAATCTCCCCTCTTCTCCTGGGTGTCTGGCTAGGGGGTTGTGGGCTTACGACCCGCAACCTCACTGGTTTACGGGGATCAATGCCTGTAAGCTTCTGGCGCACACTTCTGCATTCATAGGGGGTTGATCCGCATGAGCAAACTACCTGACTACTGCCCCTACTTGGGGTTACGCCATAACCGTGGCCTCTGCCTCTCCTCACCAACCCCTGAGCACCGCTGCTACACGCAGGCAGAGGGTGTTGCCATTGCGGTCGATCAGGGAACCTACTGTCTGAGCCCACTGCACACCATGTGCCCGCTCTTTCAGGCGCAGAGTGAGGCTCCAGTAGCTGAGCCGGGGCTACCTGATCTCCCAGAGCATGATCCGCATGAACTGAAGGTCATCCCGATCGATCGCCATGCCCATCGCCTACCGCAGGCTGTGCGCAAGAGTTCGCCCCAATCACCACGCGAAGAAACGGTGGCTGACTGGTCTACTGAGGTGAAACAGCCCCAGCAGCCTCCGGCGGAGTGGCACCCAGATGTACAGGCTCGGCCACAACGCACGGCCGAGGAGGAGGCCCTGGCCCAGCGCCTGGCTCGACCACAGCCCCCAGTCCAGCGTACGGCTGAGGAGGAGGCCCTGGCCCAGCGCCTGGCTCGACCACGACCTCCGGCGCAGCGTACGGCTGAGGAGGAGGCCCTGGCCCAGCGTCTGGCTCGACCGCAGCATCCGGTACAACCGCAGCGCCCGGCACAGCCACAACGTCCATCGGCGCAACCGCAGCCCCCAACCGAGTGGCGCGGCGAGCAGCGGGTGGCTCCGGCACAGCTACAACGTCCGTCGGCGCAGCCGCAGCCCCCAGCCGAGTGGCGCGGTGAGCAGCGGGTGGCTCCAGTGCAGCGTCCGCCAGTACAGCCGCAGCCCCCAGCCGAGTGGCGCGGCGAGCGGCGGGCGGCTCCGGCGCAGCGTCCGCCAGTGCAGCGGCTCTTGCCTTCCCAGCCCGTGGCAGAGTGGCAGAGTGAGCAGCGTCCGGTGCCACCACCAGATGTGGTACCA
>CAIWUD010000533.1 GCA_903915775.1 uncultured Chloroflexota bacterium
GGCGCTACGCCGACGCGATGGGGGCGGAGGAGGCGCACCTGGTCATCTTCGACCGGCGGCCCAAGGTCGCCTGGAGCAAGAAGATCTGGCAGCGGAGCGCGCAGCACGCCGGGATGGCGATCAGCGTCTGGGGTATGTAGGGGCAAGCCCCCGGCTGACCTGGGATCACCGAGCGCCTGCTCGCTACTCGTGCTCGTCACGCTACCCTGGGATCACCGAGCGCCTGCTCGGTGACTGCGGGAATGGCGTACGTTCGGGATGAGCAGACGGTAGGGCAACCACGGGGGGTTGCCCTTACGAGGGGCGCCACGCGCACGAGCACCGTCGTCAAACCCAGATCAGCACGTACCTGATCACTTGTTGCGTATATCGGTTTTTTACAACCGAACCAACAGACCGAGGAGCAAGAAGAGGAGGATCACGCCCACTACCACCACGAGTGCGGTAACGGTAGATTGGCGACGCTGCTGGGGTGGGGTCGCAGGTGCACCAGCAAGGGCGTAGTTGGCCAGCATCACCGCAACGATGGCAAAGGCAACAAAGGCCAGGAAGGGTACCTTCACAAACGACAAGGGACCAGTCAGGATGGGGGTCAGGTAGTCGATACTGCAGGGAACAGCACCCTGGCATGCCGAAGGGGGCAAGATCTTCAGCACCTGCAGGTAGTGGTAGAGCGACACAGCCATACCTGTCAGTGCGAGTGGTAACCCGTAGAGGTGGAGGCCACGGTCGTCGCGGATGATCCCGACTGCGAGGATAAGTGCGAGGGGGTACATCAAAATGCGCTGGTACCAGCAGAGTTCGCACGGTATCCAGTTGAGAACCTGGCTGAAGTAGAGACTACCGCACGTAGCAATTATGGCAGCCAATAGTGCAATGTGGCGAGTTACGGCGGTAATGCGGTCAAGTGTGCCGGATGCCTCCATGGAGCCTCCTCCCCAAAGCTCAATCGTAACTGTTCACACTTCTCCTAGAGCGAGGGCGTTTTGCCCTCGTGGCGCCCTTCCGTACGGGCAACCCCCCGTGGTTGCCCGGCCGCTGCCTTACCCCAACGATGAACAGGTATGCTCAGTCAACCTATTCTACCATGAACCCGCCTCGGGTATACTAGAGAGGTACGTAGCATTGAAACATCCCCAGGGGGCTAGTTCATGGCAACACGAGTCCTGATCCTGTCGGCAAGTGTCGGTGCAGGCCACAACGCAGCCGCAGCTGCAATCGCCCAGGAACTGGCTACCTATCCCGACCTGGAGGTGCGCAACGAAGATGCCCTGCGCATGACCACACGGCTCTACCAGGTAACCGCGGCAGATGCCTACTTCGCACTCGTGCGCGAAAGTCCCTGGTACGTCGGCTGGCTCTACGACTACAACGACGAGCCGTTCCGCAATGAGCGAGGTATGCTCCTGCTCTGGAACATGCTGAATGGCCAACCAATCGCCGCCCTGATCGAGGAGTACAACCCCGATATCATCGTCTGTACCCACTTCATGCCTGCTGGTATTGTGGCTCAACTCCTCATCGAAGAGCGCATCAGGGCTCGTCTGGCTATTGTGACCACCGACTACGATTTTCAGGGCATGTGGCTGAGCCGCACCTTTAACCGCTACTTTGTGGCCCTCGATGAGAGTGCCGCCTTTCTCGCCAGTCTGGGCGTCGATCCGACACGGATCACCGTTTCAGGCATCCCGGTTAGCGCACGACTCAACCAGCCCGTTGACACAGCGTCGGTGCGTGCACGCTACAATCTGGACCCTGATCTCCCAACCCTTCTTGTCTCGGCAGGGGCACTTGGCGGTGGGCCGGCACTCGAGATCGTCGAACAGATCATGCGCATGCAGACCGCTGTGCAAGTTATTGTCGTCTGCGGCCACAATCGGGCCCTGCGGCAGGAGGTAAGCGCTCGTACCGCTCAGCAGGCTGAGCGCTTTCGCATCCTCGGCTTCACCCGCGAGATGCCCGAACTCATGCGCGTTGCAACCCTCTTTCTCGGTAAGCCAGGTGGTCTGACCACAGCTGAGTGCATGGTTGCCGGTCTACCCATGGTGGTGATCGAGCCCATTCCAGGTCAGGAGGAGCGGAATAGCGACCATCTCCTCGAGAATGGGGCAGCAATTCGCTGTCGTAACTTGCCGGCCCTGTCGTTCAAGCTCGATCGCATCCTCAGTGATCCGCAACGTCTGGCAGGGCTACGTATGGGCACCAGCCGCCTGGCCCGTCCCGATGCTGCCCGGCTGATCGCTGAAACCCTGCTGAACGATCGGACCGAGCCTTTTGTCTTCGCCGCAGATCAGCGCCGTCGGATCATCGCTGCCGCTCGTGGGAATAGCGTACCAGGTGCAGTCGAGCCGACGCCCCTGAATACAACTGCCCTCTACAACGATGAAACGGGCGTCTACATTGGGGTGATCAGCGCTGGTCAGATGGCGTTCCTCGTCGACCAGCTTGAGGAAGAGGGCTTCGATGATGATCACTACTACATCGATGAGGCAACGCTGGCCTATCTCCAACAGGCGGGTGCCGATAACGAACTACTCGCGCTGCTGGGTGAGGCCCTACGCGACCATGGGCCGACCGAGATCCGCTTTATCCGCCCATGAAGCCCCCACCATACCCTACGCCCCGGCAGCACGACAGCGTGGGCAGAGCCCGAAGAGTTCGACCAGATGCGCACTGATCTGGTAGCTCGTCTGCCGCTCGAGCTGTTCGATCAGCACCTGTACCCCGCAATTATCGAAATGCTCCATCGCACCGCAGCGCGTACAGATAAGGTGGTGTCCGTGTGCCGCACCGATACTGTAGCGATGGCACTCGTCGAGGCCATGAATACGCTGGAGTAGGTGGAGATCGCAGAGTAGGCGCACCGTACGGAAGATGCTCGCAATACCTGGTGACTCACCACGCTCAACCAGCCACTGTTCGAGCTCCTGAACACTGAACGTACCTGGCTGAGCAGTGGCAGCTTTCAGCACCGCGAGCCGTGGTCCAGTGACCTTGTAGCCAGCCTCGGCCAACTGCTCGGCCAGGCTCGTGACGGCCGTGGGGAGGCTGGTACGGCGCGATTCGAGGAAACGACTCATAAGGTACCCTCTGTGAAGATGAGGCATTATTAACTATTGTACCATTGAGGAGAACTGTGTATCTGTTCACACTTCTCCCGGGGCAGGGCGTCTCGCCCTCATGAGCCCGTACGGGCAACCCCCCGTGGTTGCCCTCCCCCAACCTGGGATCACCGAGCGCCTGCTCGGTGGCTTCGGAAATATGCTACGCTAGGCCCCTCCGTACGGGCAACCCCCCGTGGTTGCTCTACCGCTGGCTTACCCCAGACGTGAACCGTTACGCCGCGATCCATACCTACCCTCGGTGATCGAACTCTGGTATACTTGAACGCACAACGGAGTTGTGCTCAACCACACGCCTCGAGTGTTGCCACGGGCCATCCAACACCCACCACTACCAGAAACATGTCAGAGCTTCATCCCCCTACCAGTACAAGCCCCTCTCTGGAACTGAAGCTCCTCGGACCGCTGAACGTCATTGATGAACAGACGCCCGTCAATTTCCCCACGGCCAAAGCGCGGGCGCTCCTGGCATACCTGATCGTCGAGCGGAATACGGCCCATCCACGGCGTAGACTGGCTAGACTCTTCTGGCCAGACACGTCAGATGATCGGGCGCTGCGAAACCTGACCACGACGTTCATGCGTATCCGCCAGGCTCTTGGAGACCATGGTGGGCTCATCCTCTCGAGCGCACATGCGCTGCAGTTCAACCCTGATACCGCCATTACCATCGATCTGAGCTCTTTTGATCAGCTGTTAGCTCAGTGTGCAACCCATCCTCACCGTGCAATCGAGCGCTGTGCAACCTGTGCAGAGCGACTCACCGTGGCGCTACAACTCGTGCGTGGTCCGTTACTGGCCGGTCTCAGCCTTCACGAGTGTGATGAGTTTATGAACTGGCTGACGGTGGTGCGTGAACGTTACCACCACGAATGGATCCGCATCCTGATGGTGCTCGCAACATTCCACGAATACCGCCGTGAATATGACCAGGCGATCGGCTACCTCAACCGTATCCTCCTTGAAGAGCCATGGCGCGAAGAAGTTCACCGTCAGATCATGCGTCTGTTCGGGCATCAGGGAAAGCGCTCGGATGCACTGCGTCAATTTGTGCTCTGTCGGAAGGCCCTCAAACGTGAACTGGAGGTCACGCCCGAGCCGACTACAGAGGCGCTCGCAGCTGCGATCAGGCTCGGGCGGCGGTGCGATGAGGAACGGAGTCTCATCCGTATTCCCGCTACGCATACAACATTTGTCGGTCGCACGGCAGAACTGCAGCAGATCATCGATAGCCTGTGTCGCAACGATCGACGCATGGTGACGATCATTGGCCCTGGTGGTGTGGGGAAGAGTACCCTCGCCATCCAGGCGGCAAAGGCGCTCACCTTCGCCTTTCGTGATGGAGTGGTCTTTGTTCCTCTCGCCGCTGCTCCTGATGTTGATGCGGCACTCCTTACGATTGGGGCTGTCGTAGGCTGCGACTTTGTTACTGAACAGCCGCTGATCATCCAGCTCGCCGATTTTCTCCTCGGCCGCGAACTGCTCCTCGTCCTCGACAATCTGGAGCATCTCACCGCCCATGGAGACCTCCTGGCCCAACTACTCACCACCGTTCCTGGGCTCAGCCTGCTTGTGACGTCGCGTCGGCGGTTCAATCTGCGCATCGAGCATATACTGGAACTCCATGGCTTGGCGCTCCCACCACCTGATGCACCCGAACCAAACCTCTTCAGTGCCGTACAACTCTTCCTGGAACGTGCACACCAGCAACTGCCAAACCGACACTGGATCGCAGAATTGGACGCTATTGTGCGCATCTGTCGGCTGCTCGATGGTCTCCCTCTAGGGATTGAGCTTGCAGCAGTCCAGGCCCGTAGTCGGAGTTGTGCCACACTTGCCGATCTCCTTGCCGATCGGATGAGCGTACTCGCTACGGTGATACCGGATATCCCACCACGCCACCGTCGCCTGGATGCGATCTTTGCCTATAGTTGGCAGGAGCTCAGTCCTTCGAGGCGACAAGTCCTGCAGGTGCTGGCGATCTTCCAGGGTAGCTTTAGCCTAGCTGCGGTTGAAGCGATCAGCGCCGATCAGGAGCTCCAACAGACCCTGTCGGCGCTGATCGATCAGGCCCTGCTCTACACTCCCTCATGTGGGCGCTACGTGCTGCATCCGCTGTTGCGCCGGTACGCCCTTGAACAGCCCGACCCTAGCCATAGCGCTGCTGAAGCACGCGATCGCCACATGCGCTACTACCTGGATCAGTTGAACGACCTCGCTACGGGGGTCGTGAATCCACAAACACGGGCGCGTGCTACCGAGTTGGCAGAGGAGATTGAGCATATTCATCTCGCCTGGAAGCGAGCGATTGCGCAGCTCAATCTCGATCTCCTGGCGCGATCGGGGCCAGCGCTTACCTTGCTGATCCGCTGTCGTGGATGGTTGGCCCGTGGAGCAGCCATGCTCCGTGAGGCCTCGGCAGCCCTCGCGACCTTTCCGCCCGACTCAGCGGCTAGCCCCATCTACGCCCAACTTCTCCTGCTCGAGGGCAGGCTTGCCTACCAACTCGGCGATCTGCACAGGGCGTGGCAGGTTGTCCGGGAGGCGCATGAGCGGTTTCAACTCCTCGGCAGTATAGGGGATGTTGCCCGTGCCCTGTGGCTGCAGGGTACGCTCCTGTGTGATGCAGGAGACTATGCGCAGGCATACGCCCTGCTCACCACTGCATCTGGGCTTGTCACCGCAGAGGAAGAGCCCGCTACGATTGCTGAAGCGCAGCGTGGGCTTGGCCGAGTCGCCATGGAGCAGGGCGATCTTGATACGGCGCGGACGCACTTCCAGCATGGGCTTGAGCTCTTTCGTGCCCATGATGATTGGTATGGAATTATCGGCTGTTTGAACGGCCTAGCCCAACTTCCTGCACGGCAAGGCGATCTGCTGGCTTCCCTGGCACCACTCGAGGAGGTGTTGGTCTATGCACGTGAGCTAGGTGAGCAGCGTTCACTCTCCACCGTCCTGGAAAACGTGGGTGCCGTACGGGTTAAAGTTGGCATGGCCCCCGAACCGGCCCTGGCCCTGCTGGAGGAGGGGCTTGAGATACGACGCCAATATGGCAACCCAGTCTGGTTGGGGTGGGGCATCCACTCGCTCGCGTATGCGTATATTCATCTCCGGCGCTACGATGATGCACGCCACCAGTTGAGCGATGCGCTGAAGATGGTAGCCCCCTTCGGAGCACGGCCAGAGCTGCTGGAGCTTATCGAGGGGGTAGGACTACTCTACGCACAGATAGGGCGTTACACGGAAGCGACCGAGCTCCTGGCTCTCGTGGTTGAGTATCCGATAGGGAGTAGTTTTACTCGCATTCGCGCTCGCGCCGAGCTCGATACCCTTACGCAGAAACTAGCTGCCGAGCCCTATCAAGCAGCCTACAAACGCGGAGCTGCACGGGCCCCAGTCGCCCTTGCCCTTGAGTTGGCGCAGGAGCTCCGTAGGACGTCCTAGACCAGAACTAAGGTTCATACGCTATCGCTCAGCCCCGTGCGACCAGTACGCCGCCAGATCCGACTGATGATCGCGCGGCGCCGTCGTCGCGCAGTGCGCGCTGCGTAGAAGGGGTCACTTGCACAGAGGTGGCGCCGTACCGCCAGGCTTCGCCCAGTGAAGAGCCCACCGACAAAGGTCGTCAAGTCGGTCAGTGAGGCGATCTTATCGGCTACCGCCAGTACCCATCCCTCACGCGTCGTTGGCCGTGGACCGAGGGGGTACATGTGGCTCACAATCGCCTCTGATACGGCGGGCGGTTCACCGAGATCGGCTGCGATGCGGGCCGCTATCGCCCCGTGCGTGGCGAGCGTACCCAGTCGTGAGTCGAGGTCGTGGAGGATGGCCGCACGCGTAGCAGTCCGCCGATCTGCGCCGACCAGGGGTGCCAAAAAGTAGGAGTAGCGCGCTACCCGTAGCATATGATCGTGCTTGGGAATGCTGTGGTGTAGATGGTTACGCGTCTCAACAACCCGGGGATGGTCCAGAAGGTCAGCGATGCAGGCATGTTCCATAGTAATGAGGCTATTCCTTGGTTTTATCCTATCCAGGCTTCCAGAGGAACTATCCTAATTTTACCACAGACCTATTTCGGGGAGTAGGGCATAGCGTAACCGGGTGCAGGAGACGTAGAGGGCGAAAGCCCTCTACAAAACAACCTAACCTAACTTTCGTGCGGGCAGTAGATCGCCTCAACGGCGCTGGATCCAGCTGATCGTTGCGTCTGCAAGGCGGTCAAAGGCCTCGATGGAAGCAGCAAGATGCTGTTCGAGCGTATCCTCGATCTTGTTATGCGAGATTCCGCGTAGGCTCTGCACGAAGAGCATGACCGTCGGAATCCCTGCCCGCGCCACCTCAGCGGCATCGTGCAGTGGACCACTCGGAAGCCGATGGCTTGTGCCACAGGTCTCCACCACGGCTGCCTCAGCCAGTTCGATCAGTTCGGGCTGGAAGGGTATCGGATCGATACGCCAGATCCGCTCCCATTCGACCTGGATCTGCTCTTCTGTAGCGAAGCGCAGACTCGCCTCCTTTGCCATCGCTAGCATGCGCCCGAGCTTCGTGCCATCAATGTGGCGCTGATCCAGGAGTTGCTCGGCCGTCTCCACCACTGAGGTCACAATCCCAGGCTTACAGACAATGCTCCCCGACGTACAGACAGCACCGTCGCCAACTTCACGGGCAATATCGCGGATGGAGAGGGCCAGTTTTGCTGCCCCAGCCAGAGCATCCTTGCGCCGATCCATGGGGGTAGAGCCAGCATGGGCGGCCTGGCCCCGCCATGTAATCCGATGGCGCTCAACGCCAAACGTCCCAATAACCACACCAAGGGGCAGACCGAGGCTCTCGAGGACAGGACCCTGCTCAATATGGAGTTCGATGTAGGCAGCAGCGTTGGCCTGCCGACTCTGCGCCCGGAGCATATGCTGGGGGTGGATACCGTGAGTCGCCAGTACTTCGGGCATAGGTGTGCCAGAACGATCGCGCAATCCGTACAGATCCTCAGGCTTGAGTGAGCCCGAGAAGGCACTCGAACCGAGGAGGCTGTGCCCAAAACGCGCCCCCTCCTCATCGGCCCAATCCACTAGGCGCACCGTGACCGCTGGTGTGCCAGTAGCAGCCAGGCGGCGGAGGATCTCAAGGCCGGCCAGGGTGTTGAGGCAGCCATCGAGCCAACCACCGTTCGGCACGGAGTCGATATGGCCGCCAATAAGCAGTGCCTGCTCCGAGGCGCCGGGGAGGGTCGCCCAGAGATTACCAGCTTCGTCAGTCTCTATCACCACCGGGAGCTCCTCAAGCTTTGCACGTAGCCACCCACGTGCACGCACCCAGGTGTCGCTCCAGGCCACACGTTGGGCACCGTCGGCATCGCCCGTAAGTGCACGGAGCTCCTTCAGCTCGGTGATGGTTCGATTAGGGTCAAGGGTTGAAGCGGACATAACTACTCCTGGGGCATGCTTCAAGTTCGGCTGCGCCAGCTTAACCGTCTGGCAGTACCAAGGCTGGGTTGGTTTTTTGTGGAGGGCGAAGCCCCTTCATTTGAAGCATGCCCAGCGCTCTGCGGGTACAGCCCCGCGGATGCCTACAGACTGAAGGGGCGACGATGAACGAACTGACCGCTCCCAGCCTCACCATGCCACTGCCCATCGTGCACGAGAAGGCGCCCACGCGAGAGCACACTCCGCGGCGCACCAACCATCTCCCACCCCTCGTAGAGGGTATAGTCGAGGTTCTGGTACTGCGTTGCAGCACTGAGCTTGCGGCGGAGCGTGGGATCCCAGATCACCAGATCGGCGTCTGCACCCGGAGCAATGACCCCCTTGCGCGGATAACAGCCGAACAGCTTCGCCGGATTGGTGCTCGTGAGCTCTACCCAGCGGTTGAGCGTGATTTTGCCGGTGCGCACTCCATGGGTGAAGAGCAACATCATGCGCTCCTCAATCCCAGGGCAGCCATTGGGAATCTGGGCAAAACTCGCTCGACCCAACTCCTTACCAGCGATACGTCCATCGCGCCCGCCTTCGAACCAGAAGGGGCAGTGGTCGGTGGAGACAACCTGGAGCGAGTTGTCGGCCACACCCTGCCAAAGCGCCTCTTGATCGGCCTGCTCGCGGAAAGGTGGCGAGCAGACCCACTTCGCACCCTCAAAACCCTCTCGGTCCAGGTCATGCCAGGTGAAGAAGAAGTAGTTGGCACACGTCTCCGCAAAGATCTGACCGGCACCACCACGAGCACGGGCCAGACGTACTGCCTCAAGCGCGCCACTGTTGGTCAGATGGACGACGTAGAGTGGTGCACCAGCCACCTCCGCCAAGCGTATGGCCCGCGCGGTAGCCTCAGCCTCCAGTTCGGGTGGACGGGTAAGGGCGTGGTACTTTGGCGCCAGATTCCCGGCAGCGACGGCCTCCTTGGTCAGAAGATCGATCGCATCACCATTCTCGGCGTGGACCATAATCAGCAACTGGTGTTGGGCAGCCTGGCGCATGGCACGGAAGAGGGTCGTATCATCAACCTGGAGCACCCCTTTATAGGCCATGAAGAGCTTCATACTGGGAACGCCATACTGAATACAGTTTGGCATCTCCTGCAGTACCTGATCAGTCAAGTCGGTGATCGCGACGTGGAAACCGTAGTCGATCACCGAATTGCCACGGGCACGCGCATGCCAGAGCTCGATCGTCTCGCGCAGCGTGGCCCCTTTAGGCTGGATCGAGAAATCGATATGCATGGTCGTCCCACCAAAAGCAGCCGCACGATGGCCCGTGAAGAAATCATCAGAAGAGCAGGTTCCACCGAAGGGCATATCCAGGTGGGTATGCACATCGATACCGCCAGGGATGATGTAGGCTCCAGTGGCATCAAGAACGGTGTCTCCCTGCAATCCCTTACCGATAGCAGCAACCTGCTCCCCCTCGATCAGCAGATCGGCGGCAAATGTATCGCTCGCCGTCACGATGGTTCCCCCCCGAATGATCGTAGACATGCACAACCCTCCATCACTGCGTAGACGCTCGCACGGACGCACCGCACACCATCCCTCAGCGATCATAGCAGATATCTCGGCGATGGCAACGCTGCGCGTAGCTCGGGAGGTGTGGAGGGCGCAGCCCTCCGCAATACCCCTCGGGAGGTGGTGAACCGTTCCAAATGCCCGTAACCAGATCAGGGTAACTGGTATAATGGAAAGAGTGCTCACTGCGTTGCACCTGCTCCAACCATCCTCTCCTACGGAGACTATCCCATGACCGACATCGATCTTGCGAGCCTGGTACGGAACATTCCCGACTTTCCGCTGCCCGGAATTCAGTTCAAGGATATCACCACCTTGATTGGGCATGGACCAGCCTTCAGCAAGGTGATCGACACCCTGGCTGCGCGCTACCAACATACCCCAATCGATGCGGTCGTTGGCGTGGAGTCGCGTGGCTTCATCTTCAGCGCACCCCTCGCCCTACGCCTGGGTGTCGGCCTGGTGCCTGTACGCAAGCCTGGGAAACTACCCGCCGAGACCTACCAGGTTGAGTATGAACTGGAGTATGGAACCAATACGCTCGAGATCCATCGTGACGCCCTCACGCCAGGCTCGCGGGTGGTTCTCGTTGACGATCTCCTCGCTACAGGTGGTACTGTCGGTGCGGCCAGTCGCCTGATCGAACTGGCCGGTGGCCAGGTGGTCGAACTCGCCTTTGTCATCGAACTCACCTTCCTGGGTGGTCGTGAGAAGCTGGCTGGGTACCCCATCTACTCATTGATCCAGTATTGAGGCTTGGGGTCTAGTGTATTCTTATGTAAAGTATTTCTGAACGGGTATAGCCCCCACAGTTCTACGCTATCGCACCGATCCGACACCGTTGGATCGCTTTTGCTAAGGAGTATCCCTTGGTGACCGATCGTCCATCAACCTACCTCGAGACACTCAAGCAGCGTGTCCTGATCTTCGATGGTGCCATGGGCACGAGTATCGATACCTTCGACCTCACCGTTGCCGACTATGGTGGTGAAACTACCTTTGGCAATCGTGACTACCTGGTGATCACCCGCCCCGATGTGATCGAGGCGATCCATAGCTCGTTCATGGAGGCTGGTGCCGATGTGTTGGAGACTAACACTTTCCAATCGACACGCCTGCGCCTGGAGGAGTGGGGACTTGGTGAGCGCACCATTGAGTTGAACCGTGCGGCAGCGCGTCTGGCCCGCCGGGTCGCCGATCGCTTCGCTGCCCAGGATGGCCGCCCACGCTTTGTCGCTGGCTCGATGGGCCCCACGGGGAAACTGCCCTCGTCCGACGATCCCGCGCTCTCAGACATTACCTTCGAAGAGCTCAGTGCGATCTTCTACGAGCAGGCCGCCGGCCTGATTGACGGTGGGGTCGATCTGCTCCTCGTGGAGACCTCGGTCGACATCCTGGAGGTCAAGGCGGCCCTGGACGGTATCCGCCGCGCCAAGGCTGAACTCGATCGCCCCGATGTTGCCGTACAGGCGCAGGTCTTCCTTGACCTCTCGGGACGCATGCTGCTCGGCACCGACGTGGCTGCCTTCCTGACCACCCTTGAGGCCATGCCCGTCGATGTGATCGGGCTCAACTGTTCAACTGGCCCCGAACATATGCGCGCTGCGATCGAGTACCTCACCAGCCACGCCCGTAAGCCCATCTCCTGCATCCCGAACGCGGGGTTGCCCCTTGAGGTAGAGGGGCGCACCGTCTACCCGATGGAGCCCGAGCCCTTCGCCCGTATTCTGGGCGAGTTTGTCCAGGAGTATGGCGTTGGTGTGATTGGTGGCTGCTGTGGCACTACCCCAGCCCATATCGCCCAACTCCGCACGGCCATCGGCTCCGGGCATGGTCCCGCACCACGCACCATCGAGTATATCCCCGCCCTCTCTTCGGGCATCCGTGCCGCTGCGCTGCGCCAGGATCGCACACTAACGATGATCGGTGAGCGCGTCAATACTCTGGGATCGCGCAAAGTCAAGCGCCTCCTCCTCAACAATAACTACGACGGGGTCCTTGAGGTTGCCCGTGAGCAGGTTGACAGTGGCTCGCACATGCTCGATGTCTGCGTCGCCATGACTGAGCGCGCCGACGAGCGCGAGCAGATGGTGCGGCTGATCAAGAAGTTGACGATGAATATCGAGCTGCCCCTGGTGATCGATACGACCGAGACCGATGTCCTCGAGGCGGCTCTGGCGGTCTATCCGGGGCGCGCCCTGGTCAACTCGGTCTCGCTTGAAGGGGGGCGTGGCGACAAGATCGACCGGGTCATGCCCCTGGTGGCCCGCTACGGCGCGGCGACGATCGCCATGACGATCGATGAAGAGGGCATGACCCATACGCGTGAACGCAAATTGGCCGTGGCCCAACGGATCGCCCAGATCGCTCATGATGAGTACGCCATCCCAGCCGAGGCGCTGATCTTCGATGTGCTGACCTTCCCAATTACCACTGGCCAAGAGGAGTTGCGCAACGCTGCGGTCGAAACGATCGAGGGCATTCGTCTAGTCAAGCAGCAGATTCCTGGCTGCTTCACGACCCTTGGGGTGAGTAACCTCAGCTTCGGGGTGGCTCCCCATGCCCGCGCTGCCCTCAACTCCGTCTTCCTCTACCATGCCGCTGCCGCTGGGCTCGATACCGCGATCATCAACCCGGCCCACGTCACCGCCTACGCGCAGATCCCCGCTGAGGAGATCACTATCTGCGAGGATCTGATCTTTAACCGACGTGAAGATGCCCTGGCCCGCTTCATCAGCCATTTTGAGCAGCATGGCGCGACTCAGGAGGGCGAGCGTCTCGACCCGACCGCCGGCATGGATGTTGATGCACGCCTTCACTGGAAGATCCTCAATCGGAAGAAGGAGGGTGTGGAGCGTGATATCGATGAGGCCGTCGATACGCGCCTACGCGCGGTGGGCCGCAGCCTCGCCGACCAGACGGTAGCCATACAGAACGAAGACGGTGTCTCGGCCCAAGGAATAGCTGCGGTTGCCCTCCTCAACCACGTGCTCCTCCCGGCGATGAAGGAGGTTGGTGATCTCTTTGGCGCGGGCCAACTGATCCTCCCCTTCGTGCTGCAGTCGGCCGAGGTGATGAAGAAGGCGGTCGCCCAGTTGGAGCGCTACCTCGATAAACTGGAGGGTGCGACTAAGGGTAAGGTGGTGCTCGCCACCGTCTATGGCGATGTCCACGATATTGGGAAGAATCTAGTGCACACTATTCTTGCCAATAATGGCTACACCGTCTACGATCTGGGCAAACAGGTGCCGATCAATACGATCATCGAAAGGGCGGTCGAGGTGGGCGCCGATGCGATTGGCCTCTCGGCACTCCTCGTCAGTACGAGCAAGCAGATGCCCCTCTGTGTGCAAGAGCTGCACAAACGTGGCTTGAGCTTCCCCGTGCTGGTTGGTGGTGCGGCTATCAACCGCCAGTATGGTCAGCGCATCAGCTTCGTTCGCGACGATCAGCCCTATGCGGCGGGGGTCTTCTACTGCAAGGATGCCTTTGAGGGTCTTGAGACGATGGATCGCCTGAGTGACCAGAGTCTACGCGAACAGTTCGTAGCGACGACCATCGCCGAGGCCGCCGGGGCACTCAATCGGCGCCAGACGGGGCGTGTAGCCCTGGATAGCCTGGGTAAAGCGAGCCTGAATCTGGCAACGGCCCGCTCCAACGTACGTGATGATATTCCCGTGCCGACACCTCCCTTCTGGGGGGCGCGCACGCTCGATCGCATTCGCCTCGAAGATGTTGTTGCTTGCCTCGATCGCAATGCCCTCTACCGCCTACAGTGGGGGGCGAAGAATGCGAAGGGTGAGGAGTGGGAGCGGCTCAAGGCTGAGTTCGATCTCCGGCTACGAGACCTCGTGCGCGAGGCAAGCCATGATGGCTGGCTTGAGCCGCGGGTGATCTATGGCTACTTTCCTGTGCAATCCGCCGACCACGATCTGATCGTCTACGACCCGATCGACCGCCAGCGAGAGTTGGCACGCTTCGTCTTCCCCCGTCAACCTGAGCGTGAACGACTCTGCATCAGCGACTACTTCCGCAGCAGCGAGAGTGGCGTCTACGATGTGGTGGCCTTGCAGATCGTTACCATGGGCCAGCGGGTTGACGAACTGACTGAGGAGCTCCAGCGCCAAGGTGACTATAGCCGTAGCTACTTTATCCACGGGCTAGGAGTGAGCCTCGCCGAGGCTCTGGCCGAGTATAACCATCGGCTGATCCGCCAGAGCCTCGGTCTGGGTGAGAGTAGGGGCAAGCGCTACTCCTGGGGCTATCCGGCCTGCCCCGACCTGGCCGAGCATGAGCAACTCTTCCATATTCTGCCCGCCGAACGGATCGGCGTAAGCTTGACCAGTGCCCACCAACTCGTCCCCGAACAGAGTACGGCAGCGATCGTCGTGCACCACCCCGAGGCAAAATACTTCAGTATCGGTAGCGTCGCTGAACGTGCTGAAGAGGATGTCGCCACAACTTCGTAGGTAATCAGCGTAAACGATAGCGCTGCTCGACACATCCGGCAACTACGCGTAGGCGTATTGCCGGATGTCTGATTCTCGGGCACGCATGGAGTGCGTCACTTTTCTCATGCTCAAACGGTGCATGTTGTAGTGAGGCATGCTGCAAACCAACTTGACCGTTCGGCGGGAGGCTTGGAGGAAAAAACCCCAACCCAGCCCTGGTACCGCCAGACGATCACGCTGAAGCAGCCAACCGAGAACCCTCCCCACCACCATGGAATACACCTATGCGGAACGATGGTCTCTGGCGCATGCTCCTCCCCTGGGTACTCATCCCCGCTCTAGCTGCTCCTGGCGCACGACCAGCTCAGAGCCAAAACTGTGGTCTGGTTATCAATGAGTTTCTACCCGCCCCGAGCCCTGGCACTGAATGGGCTGAGTTGTGGAACTGCAGTACCACACCAGTTGATCTCACTGGTTGGCGCCTTGATGATGATGCACCCCTATCGGGTGCATCCGTCCCCCTACCTTCAGGGAGTAGTATTGCGCCAGGCCAGTTGTACGTGATTGAGTGGAGTGTGAGCATGCTCAACAACAGTGGCGATACGATTCAACTCATCGCCCCTGGTGAGCAACTGGTCGATAGCTACACCTATACCACTACACGCTATAACGAGAGTTTTGCACGGCTGCCAGATGGGGCCAACAACTGGGTCGTGGCTAGCCCAACCAAGGGTCAACAGAACACACCAGAGCATACGCCAACTCCAACCTACACACCCACACCAAGTATGACAACTACACCTGCGCCAAATGGCACGCCAACCCCGACCGAAACCGCTACCCCGACTCCAACCGAAACTCATATCTCGATCCCGACCGATACGAATACCCCAACCGCTACCCCAACCGCTACCCCAACCGCTACCCCAACCGCTACCCCAACTCCAACCGCTACCCCAACTCCAACCGCTACCCCAACTTCAACCGCTACCCCAACTTCAACCGCTACCCCAACTTCAACCGCTACCCCAACTCCAACCTCGACTGAGGTTGCTGTGTGGGGTAGTATCATCTTGAATGAGATTGCACCTGCAGCTGACCCCGAGTGGATCGAGCTCTACCATCCTGGTACTGCCCCAATCCTACTCACCAATTGGCAACTCATGCGTGTATCAAGTAGCCAGACCACGCTGCGTACCCTGCCCAGCCTGACCATCCTACCCGGTGAATACCTCGTGATTGAGCTAACCCGCGGTACACTGCCCAATACCGGTGCAGAGCTTAGCCTACTCGACGCGCATGGGGTACTCATCGATGGTGCAATACTCTACCCAGCTCTAGGCGGAAGCGCAGTCTTTGCGCGCCTCCGTGTCGATCTCGACACCTGGCTTACAGGCTATCCTCCCTCACCAGGGGGACTCAACCTACCGCCTTCACCTGAAGCAGACACGCCCACGGCAACAACTACGCCAACCCCTACCGATACCCATACCCCCAGCCCTACCCGTGAACCGAGCCCCACCCGCACCCCTACCGATACCCGTACCCCCAGTCCTACCCGCACCCCTACCGATACCCATACCCCCAGCCCTACCCGTGAACCAAGCCCCACCCGCACCCCTACCGATACCCGTACCCCCAGTCCTACCCGCACCCCTACCGATACCC
>CAIWUD010000534.1 GCA_903915775.1 uncultured Chloroflexota bacterium
CCGATCGGGAACCAGGCGCTCATAGGCCGCCAGGGCCTCATGGTAACGCCCAGCGCGCCAGAGCCCATCGGCAGCCCGGAGGCTCATCTGCGGGCCTAGCCAGGGTAGGAGCAGTATCGCGACGCAGCCCAACACGAAGAGGGCACCGATCAACGCCCTCCCTGGTAGCGCCCTAACGCTCACCACGTGGCCAGAGCATCCACGCCAGCACAAGCGCAGCAGCCCACCAGGCCTGCTGCGACTCACGCTCGAGACCGCGGGTACGTAACTGTACGCCACCCAGGAAGAGACCAGTGACCATCAACCCGCCTGCCAGGCGATCCGACGACTGCTCGATGCGGCGGATGCCACGCTCGACACGACTCAGATCCAGGCGTGTCGCCAACTCGCCTCGGTTGGCCGAGCGGTAGAAGTTGTCCATCTGCCGTGGCAGGGTCAGGAGGATCTGTCCCATTTCACGCAGCTCCTTCTGGAGTTGCTGAGGCCAATCGCTCTTGCGCCGCTCTTCATCCAGCAACATGCGCGCAAAGGGCTGTAACTCCTGGAAGAGATTGATATCGGGACAGATCTCGGTCGAGAGACCGGCAACCATACTGAGCGCCCGCCCAAAGTAGAGGAGATCTTGCGGGATCTGGAAGGGCAGATCGTAGATGATATCCTTCGTCTCATCAAAGATCATCTCCACATCGAGGTTCGTCATCTCGCGCATGGTGCGGTTGAAGGAGTGGCGCAGCAGAACCTCCACCGCCTGCACAATCGGACGCCGATCAGAGCCGGGGAGAATCATGTTCAGTTGGTCGAGCGAGGCAACGATACGCTCAGCGTCATTCGTCGCCAGACCAACCACACCCCGCCGGATCACATCCATCGTCTGTGACGGCAGGGTGCCAACCATCCCGAAGTCGACAAAGATCAGCGTAAAAGGGCGCCCTGGGGCGATAGCGTGAGCTTCATCATCACCCACGAGATGGCCATTGTTCAGCACTCCAGACCGGTAGGTTGTACCGCCGGCCTGGCTATGCTCCAGGTAGACTGGCGGGAGTTCAGGCTCGAGTCGCACGAAGAGGTTGCCAGGATGGGGATCGGCATGAAAGAAGCCGTCGAGAAAGAACTGCTTGAGGTAGCAGTTGTTCAGCCGCGCCGCCAACTCGATCCGGCTCACCCCAACTTGCTCCAGGGCGCGCAGATCGCTGATCTTCAACCCACTAATCCGCTCCATCACCAGGACACGTCTCGTCGTATACTGCATGATCGGCTCGGGGATGTAGATACCCTGAACCTCAGCAAAGTTCTCGCGGAAACGCTGCCCGCTGCGTGCCTCCTGGATATAGTCCAACTCCTGGACGAGCACCTTCCCAAACTCCGCCAGGAGTGCCTCCAGATCCGCACGCCGCCGGATCGGGGGGTAGCCCTTGATCAGGCGGATAACCCAGGCCACGGCACTAAGATCAACCTCGATAATGCGATCAATGAAGGGGCGCTGAACCTTGACCGCCACTTCGCGCCCATCCTGCAAGGTCGCAAAGTGCACCTGACCAAGCGAGGCAGCAGCGACGGCCTCCTGATCAAAGCTCAGGAAGAGCTCGTTCGGCGCTGCCCCCAACTCCTCCAGGATCACCTCAAGCACATGGCCAGCAGGGGCCGGTGGCACCTCATCCTGCAAGCCTGCCAACTCACGACGCACCGCCTCGGGGACAATATCCGCCCGTGACGAGAGGAACTGGCCGAGCTTGATCTGCATGCCGCCCAGTTCAAGGGCTAGGTTACGAAAACGCCGGGCAATCCGCACCCAACGCGCCGTCGTTGTACGACGCACGTACCAGCGGAAGAGGCCGAAGCGGGCGAGAAAAATATCCCATAGGTAGATGTGGGCAACCACACCTAGGAAGAAGGCTGAAACGCGTACAAAGCGCCGGCGCGGGTTGAAAGCCGGTGCGATACTCGCCTGTGGTACTGCCATGTGATCCGGCCTGACCGCTTGTGATCTATCGGATTCTACTCGTTGATTCAGGGTAGTCATAGCGAAATAGTGTGAACCTCTCCTGGATTATACCAGAAACGTCTGCCCGCTGCCGAACCACGGGGTGATCCTGATTGTTTCGCTGCCGGTTGACGTACCTGTTCACACTTCTCCTGGCGGAACCGGGGCTGGGTTGGTTTTTTTGTGGAGGGCGAAGCCCTCCACACCTCCCGCACGCTCGTCACGCAAACCTGGGATTACCGAGCGCCAGCTCGGTCTCCTTGGGAATGGGTCACCCTGATCTGCACCACCCTTACCCCAATCATGAACAGTTACTGGTTGACGCCCCTTCACGCAACCGCTACAATGGCGTGTAGTGAGTGGAAGGGCTGAATCCCCCCAAAAACCTCTTCCTTGGCCGTGTGCGGTCTAGCCGCAGACCCATCGTAAGGCGAACCTCATGTTTGAAAGTCTTTCCGACCGCCTCCAGGCGGCATTCAAAAAGCTCGGCGCTAAAGGCCGCCTCGATGAGAGTGACGTCCGCGAGGCCATGAAGACGGTACGTCTGGCCCTCCTCGAGGCTGATGTCAACTTTAAGGTGGTGAAGGATTTCGTTGCAACTGTCACTGAACAGGCCATTGGTGAGGCGGTAACGAAGAGTCTGACCCCTGATCAGCAGGTGGTGAAGATTGTGCACCAGGAGTTGATCAAGCTGTTGGGGGTGGACAACGTACCGTTACAGGAGGCGCGCCCCGGCCCTACCGTCATGATGCTCGTTGGGCTACAGGGTACCGGTAAGACGACCCTGGCCGCCAAGTTAGCCCTCCACCTGCGCAAGAAGGGCCGCAAAGTGATGCTGGCGGCGTGCGACGTCTACCGTCCCGCGGCGATCACCCAACTGCAGACCTTGGGGCGCCAGATCAACGTGCCCGTCTACAGTGAAGGTAGCGCTGCGAGTCCCCCTGATATTGCGGCCAACGCTCTGGCGCAGGCCAAGCGCGAGTTGGCTAACGTTTTGATCATCGACACCGCCGGGCGGCTCCAGATTGACGAGCCACTCATGCAGGAGTTGGCACAGATCAACGAACGCGTCCAACCGACCGAGCGCCTCCTCATCGTCGATGCCATGACTGGGCAGGAGGCGGTGCGTGTTGCCGAAAGCTTCAACCAGCGCATCCAGGTGACGGGTCTCGTCATGTCGAAGATGGATGGTGACGCCCGCGGCGGTGCGGCCCTCTCGGTACGCGCTGTTACCGGTGTGCCAATCAAGTTCCTCTCCACGGGTGAGAAGATCGATGCAAGCACCCTTGAGCCCTTCCATCCTGATCGGCTCGCGTCACGCATCCTCGGCATGGGTGATGTGCTTTCGCTGATCGAGAAGGCCGAACAGATCTATGATGCTGAGCAGGCTAAAGCGATGGAGAAGAAGCTGCGTAAGGGGAAGTTTGATTTCGAAGACTTCCTCACTGCGATGCAGCAGATGCGCCAACTCGGCCCGCTCCAGCAGATTCTGGGCATGATCCCCGGCATGAGTCAGTTGGCCCGCAACGAGGAGCTGATCAACGAGCGTCAACTCAAGCAGGTTGAGGCGATCATCTTCTCGATGACGATCCAGGAGCGCCGCAACCCCGAGATCATTAAAGTGAGTCGCCGGGCGCGAATTGCCCGTGGTAGCGGTACCTCCGAACAGGATGTATCTCAGCTGATCAAACAGTTCATGCAGATGCAGCGTATGATGAAGCAACTAGCCGGCGGTTCGGGTGGCGGCCGCCGGGGTGGACGTGGCGGTCAGGGTGGTATTGACCCACGTGACCTCATGCGTATGCTAAAATAGTGGTATAATGCCCCCTTAGGGGTGTTTTAACTCAAGGGCGGTAGCCCTTCCGTATCATGCCTATGGGCCGGAGGCCCCATACAGGGAGAGACTGCACTTATGGTCAAGATCCGTCTTCGCCGTACTGGCAAGACCAAACAGCCCAGTTACCGTCTCGTCGTAGCCGACTCGCGTGCGCCACGTGATGGTAAGTTCATCGAGATTATCGGCCACTACAACCCCATCCGCCAACCCAAGGTACTCGAGGTTGAGGCTGAGCGCGCTCGCTACTGGATCGGTGTGGGTGCCCAGCCCTCTGATACCGTAGCCTCGCTGCTCCAGAAGGTCAATGTCCTTGATGCACAGGGCAAGCTTATTCCTGCTGATGCAGCAGAGGCCTAAGGCAAGGCCCTACCCAAACGACCTATGAAAGCTCTGCTTGAGTATATTGCCCTTAACCTGGTCGACAACCACGATGCCGTCCAGATCAAGGAGCGCACCGGGCGCTTCACTGTCACCTACGAACTCACCGTCGCTCCCGATGAGATCGGGAAGGTGATCGGGCGTAGCGGGCGTGTTGCGAAGGCCATTCGTGATGTTATGGGCATAGCGGCTGCGCGGCAGAATAAACGTGTCCATATCGATATCGAGTGAGTTATGGATGACCTGCTCCTTATTGGTCTGGTCACTGCCCCCTTCGGCGTGCGCGGGCTGCTTAAGGTCAAGGCATTTACCGATCGCCCTGACCATATCGCCCGCCACGCTCGTACGATCTACCTCAAGGTCGAAACGCAGTTCGCTCCCTACCAGTTAGGGCAGCTTTACGAGCATAAGCCGGGCATCCTTGTCATGGCGCTGCGGGGCGTGCAGGATCGTGACCAGGCCGATGCCTTGCGCGGCGCTGAGATCTATGTCCATAGTGCCGATGCCGCCCCCCTTGAAGAAGGGGAGTATTTTCTGCACCAGCTGGTGGGCCTCAACGTAACGACTGTGGATGGCGAGCAGGTGGGGACGGTGCGAGAGGTCTTGAGTAGCGGTGCTGGTGAGACGCTCCTGATCACGCGCCCCGGCCAACCCGACGCGATGGTGCCCATGGTGCGCGCCTTTATCGCCAACCTCGACCTGGCCGGCCAACAGGTGGTGATCAGGCCGATTGAGGGGCTGCTCGCGTAGGTGTGGAAACCTACGTCTCTTCGCCCTCCCATCCGATTGCTGGCAGCTTAATGCGGAATGTCGTACCCTCATCGATGCGTGAGCGTACGACCAGTTCGCCATGGTGCTGCTCGATAATCGTGTAGCTGACCGATAACCCTAGCCCAGTGCCTTTTGTCCGGGTAGTGTAGAAGGGTTCGAAGATCTTCGATAGCTCGTCGGGAGGGATCCCCGGCCCGGTGTCACTCACCTCGATCACGAGCGCTGGGAAGGGCACCGCACTGGCATAATGCCCGCCCGCCATAGCCACAAACTCCGCCTCCTCCGGGTCGGTAGGCTCACCACTGCTCACGTAGGCCCGTATCGTCAACACCCCCCCCTCAGGCATCGCCTCGACGGCGTTGAAGAGCAGGTTGAAACAGACCTGCTTGAGATGGGTGCTGATGGCCAGGACGTGGGGTAGCTCTGCTATCCGCTCACAGATGACGCGCACGCCCTGCTCCTGAGCCTGACTCTCGATCAGCGGCAAGACGGCGTCGAGAATATCGTGCGGATCAAGCGGGCGCATGCCATCTCGTGATGGTCGGTAGAAGTCGAGTAGGCGCTGAACAATGCTGATCAGCCGATCGATCTCGGCCTGAGTCATGCGCAGGTAGGTGAGTTGCTTCTCTTCGGGCAGGGTGCGGTTGAGCAGTAGGTACACCGAGTTGTGTATCGCCTGCAGGGGATTATTGATTTCATGGGCCAGGGATGCCGAGAGCCGACCGAGTGCAGCAAGTTTCTCGGCCTGGGCTAACTGCTTGGCGATGCGCTGGCGTTCACTAATGTCACGGGCGATAACGAGGAGGAGTTGCTGGCCAGCATGGGGTACAAAGCTAATGCTTACCGCCACAGGTGTGCTCTGCTCGGAACGTGTGCGCAGTTCAGTTTCAAACTCATGCCCTTCACGACTATGACGCTCAGCCGCCACGAGCAGATCGCCCATAGCTGGGAGAATCCGATCGGCATGCATGGTGAGGAGATCACTATGATTATAGCCACTGAGTTGTGTGAGCGCTAGGTTCGCGTCGAGGATCGCCCGACTGGCCGCATCGAGGAGCAGTACTGCATCGGTGGCGTGGCGCAACAGTGCCCGGTAGCGCGCCTCGGATTGGGCAATAGTCGTGTAGAGGCGTGCATTCTCGATCGTCACCGCAGCCTGCGCGGCGAGGAGGAGCAACAGTTCCTGATCGGCCTCACTGAATGGTGGGCTACTCTGTATTTTGGCGGCATTCAGTACCCCCAGCACCTGCTCACCTGCCAATACTGGTACCAGGAGTGCCGAAACGATCGCCTCCTCAGCAAATTCGCCCCATGTGCGATCGTTGAGGGGCGTCAAGCCCTCGGCGGCAACAAAACGCACCGGCTGGCGACGGGTGGCCACCCGACCGGCGATGCTCCCAGCGACACGGGTGCGATGGCCAACCTGGATGTGGGCGGGCAGACCGGAGCAGGCGACGATGCGCAGCCACTCACCACCCTCTTCAAGCAGCATTAGTGAGGCGCGATCGGCATCAAGCTCTACCCGCACCGTCTCGATGATCTGATCCTGGAGGCTTGGGAGGTCGAGTTCACCGAGTAGACGCTCGCCAACCCGCAGCGCTGGGCGTAGGGCAGCCATGCGGTCGTTGGAGCGTGTGGTACGCCGCTCACCCACAATGGCTAGGGCTGTTGCACAGAGCTCAGCCGGGTCGAAGGGTTTGAGCAGGAGTCCCCGTGCCCCAAGACGCATCGCACGTGCGGCATCCTCCACCGTCGTCTGGCTACTAATAAGGAGAATGGGCGTGCGATTCCCCAGGGCTCGTAGCCGCTCAATCAGACTCAACCCATCGGGTTCGGGGGTCAAAAGATCGAGAATGATCAGATCGACACTACGGCGCTCCAGCGCCTCCAGGGTCTCCTCCCCCCCCTCCAAGGTCTCAACAACAAAACCGGCCTCGCACAGCGTGAGCAGTGCGAGTTCACGTACATTCGGATCTGCATCAATCACCAGGACCCGTCCGGCGTAGTAGTTCATAGCTTCAGACTGCGGACGCAATGGTGAGACGCGCGCTACGCATTCATGGCTGAAAGCGGCGCTCAAGCTCGCGCCAGACGGCCTCAACAGGGAGGCCCTGGCTCTCCATTAACACCAGGCTGTGGTAGAAGAGATCGGCCAGTTCATAGCTCAGTTCTGCGTGTGAACTATTCTTTGCGGCGATGATCACCTCGGCAGACTCTTCGCCAATCTTCTTACCAATACGATCCACCCCGCCGCGGAGCAGCCGTGCGGTGTAGGAGCTATCCTGTGCGGACTCGCGGCGCGCGCTGATCAGATCGGCGAGGTGGCTTACGATCGCAGCGGGTGGGGCAACCGCAGGAGTTAGGGCATCGGCGAGGTCCGTGTGGAAGCAGCTACGGGCACCGGTGTGGCATGTCGGCCCAGCCGGTTCGGCGAGGATGAGCAGGGCATCACCGTCACAATCTTGGCGCACAGCTACGAGGCGTAACTGGTTACCACTCGTCTCACCCTTGACCCAGAGCTTCTGGCGTGAGCGGCTCCAAAACGTCACCAGGCCCGTTTCACACGTGGCGGCAAGGGCAGCTGCATTCATGTAGCCCAGCATGAGGACTTCGCCACTGCGGGCGTGCTGGACGATTGCCGGGATGAGCCCATTCTGATCAAAGCTGAGCATTGATACAATTGTTCCTATCGATGGGAGGCGTGGAGGGCGAAGCAAGCCATCCACAAAAATCCTAACCCAACCCTGGTACCGCCAGCCGGTGCTGTCGGCGCAGCCTGCCCCTCCCTGCCTCCGGGGAGGCGTGGAGGGCGAAGCCCTCCACAAAAAGACCCAACCCAGCCCTGGTACCGCCAGCCGGTACTGTCGGCGCAGCCGAAACCAAACCATCCCTACCTCCGGGGAGGCGTGGAGGGCGAAGCCCTCCACAAAAAAACTCAACCCAGCCTTGGTACCGCCAGCCGGTACTGTCGGCGCAGCCGAAACCAAACCATCCCTAATGCCTGAAATGGCGTCGACCAGTAAAGAGCATCGTGGCGCCAGCCGCATCCACCGCAGCAATAACCTCCTGATCCCGTACCGAACCGCCCGGCTGAATTATTGCCGACGCACCAGCTGCCAGGGCCAACGTCGCCGTATCGGCGAAGGGGATCAGCGCATCACTAGCCATCACACTCCCCTGCAGGTCGAGACCGGCCTGGGCCGCTTTCCCAATGGCTAGGCGTGTACTGTCCACCCGACTCATCTGACCGGCGCCAATCCCCAGCGTGCGATCGGGGCCAGTGAAGACGATTGCATTTGACTTGAGATGTTTGACCACCCGCCAGGCGAAACGCAGCGCCTGCTGCTCTGTTAGCGTGGGGGCACGTTGAGTGACCAGACGTACCTCCTCGCCAGCCAGCGGCTCACGGTCGGCGAGTTGGGCCAACACACCGCCGGGGACACTACGCAGGAGCAGTTCACCGGGGCGGGTTACCGGAGCCACCGATTGTAGCAGGCGTAACTGCTTCTTTTTGCGCAGGAGGCTCAAGGCATCGGGGGTAAAGTCGGGGGCGATAATGATCTCGGTAAAGATCTCGGCGATCGCCTGGGCTAGGGGCAGGTCGAGGGGACGATTGACCGCAATAATGCCACCAAACGGTGCCTCACGATCCGTCGCCAGGGCGAGATCCCACGCCTCGCGGAGGGTCGCAGCAACGCCAACACCACACGGATTGGTATGCTTCACAATCGCAACTGCAGCCCCCTCTATCGCAGGAAACTCCTCGATCAGTTCGCTGGCTGCAGTCGTGTCGAGAATATTGTTGTAGGAGAGCTCCTTCCCGTGGAGTTGCTGGAAGAGTTGGTGAAAGTTGCCGTAGAGTGCCGCTGATTGGTGCGGATTCTCGCCGTAGCGTAGGGCTTGAGCTTTCGGCCACGCCATCGCGAGCGTAGGGGGCAACGGATCTTCCGCCAGGTAGGCGGCAATCGCCGCATCATAGGCGGTGGTATGGGCAAACGCCTTCGCGGCCAGATGGCGACGCAGTGCCATGGGCAGTTCACCAGCCCGCAGACCTTCCAGCAGCATGCCGTAGTCGGCCGGGTCGACTAGGGCAACTACATGGGCGAAGTTTTTCGCTGCAGCGCGCAGTAGCGCTACCCCACCAATGTCGATCTGCTCAACCGCATCGGCAAGCGCAACCTGGGGGTTCGCGATCGTCTGCTGGAAGGGGTAGAGATTGACCACGAGCAGATCAATGAGCTCCAGGTGGTGTGTCGCCAGATCGGCCAAGTGGCCAGGGTCGTCGCGACGAGCCAGGAGACCGGCATGGATCGCGGGGTGGAGCGTCTTCACCCGTCCGCCGAGGATCTCGGGGAAACCGGTCAGATCGCTGACCAGCCGTGCTGGTAGGCCAGCATCGAGCAGCAGTCGATGGGTTTGACCGGTCGAGACAAGCTCAAAACCAAGTTCATGGAGCGAGCGGGCGAGCTCAGCCACCCCCGACTTAGCGGATACACTGATCAGCGCACGCACACCGTTTCCTACTCATAGCATGCTTTGGCATGGTTCAATACCGACTACGCCGCCTTCAGACGCTGGCGCTACCAGGGCTGGGTTGGGTTGTCTTATGGTTTCAACCAGCGCGATCTACCCACAGTGTACCATATCCGCGCAGTTCACGTGCATGAACGGGGGCTTGGCTCGCACAGTTCGAGCAGACCGTCGAAGTGTAGTTCGGCAATAATCTCACGGGTACGGTACGCTCCCAGCCCGCTCTGTTCGGCCAGTTGCGCGATCGAGCGTTGCGCATCGACCATCGTCAGGATGCGCCACTGCTCAGGTAGTAGGCTCGTCTCTGTCGGGTCAGTAGCGGGGTTGCGTGCGAGGGTGGGGATCAGATCGAGTGCGGGGAGTTGGGCATGCTGGTCACTCTGCTCTCCCTGGCGCATCGCCCCCTCCATAATGATCGCCTCATTGGGGAGACTAATGGTGGGGAGGGGGAGCGCGTAGTCATCGTGGAAGGAGAAGGGACCGGAGTTGAGGGAGAAGAAGCCGTAGAGCGCATCCAAGGGGGGCAGATCGGCTGCAGTCGCGGCGATAATCTGGCCATCGTGGAAGAAGATCCAACCCTCAAGCCGCTGCGTGCCGCGCCGCCCCTGAATATACAACCCTCCAGTCTGCTGCCCCATCTGGAGGAGTTGCACGATATCGGCCAGCGAGAACTCACTCAGATTACCTGCAAGGGCCATAGTAGCACCCTCAAAGCTTATACGTACGGTTCGGAGCTTATTGGGCGGTCACAGCTTACTGATGACGGCTCTGCTAATGGTACGAAGTGTTTCAAAAACACCCTGCCCAGTTGTGGCCACAGCCTCAACCCGTGGCCAGTTGAGTCTGGTTGCCCCCAGGAAGTGATCGAGGGTTGCCACTGGCAGGAGTAGCTCACGGGGTAGATCCCGTTTGTTGTACTGCAGCACCAGAGGAAATTCAGCGAACTTCTTATTCTGGCGGGTGATATTCTGGGCCAACTCACGCAGACTACTCACATTCTCTTGCAGTTTGCTACGGTGTGAATCGGCCACAAAGACCACCCCATCGGCACCGCTTAGTACCGCAACACGTGTGCGTTCATAGAGCACCTGCCCTGGCACCGTGTAGAGGTGGAAGCGTGTCTGAAAGCCGCGCACCTTGCCGAGATCAAGGGGCAGGAAGTCAAAGAAGAGGGTTCGCTCAGTCTCGGTGGCAATCGAGAGCAGATCACCCCTGACCTCTTGCGGCACCTGGTTATGGATATACTGCAGGTTTGTCGTCTTCCCACACATCCCGGGACCGTAGTAGACGATCTTGCAGTGAATCTCACGGGTTGCAACATTTATCAGTGCCATACGGATGCTTCTCTCACTCCACCTGACGGGCGGTGTGGAGGGCTTGGCCCTCCACAAAAACACCTAACCTAGCCTTTGGGCGGTGTGGAGGGCTTGGCCCTCCACAAAA
>CAIWUD010000535.1 GCA_903915775.1 uncultured Chloroflexota bacterium
GATCGCTGAGCGCGGCTGGGGCTTCTGGGCCGCGGAGGAGCGTGCGTCGGGGGCGTTCATCGGTTTCATCGGTCTCCACATCCCCACGGCGCCACTCCCCTTCCAGCCTTGCGTAGAGGTGGGGTGGCGTCTGGCCAGGCCCTGGTGGGGACAGGGCCTGGCGACGGAAGGCGCACGTGCCGCGTTGGATTTTGCCTTCTCCAGGCTCGCCCTGCGCGAAGTCGTCGCCTTTACTGCGGTGGCCAATCGACGCTCGGAGGCGGTGATGCAGCGGCTCGGTATGCAGCGCGATGCGGTAACCTTTGCCCATCCGGCCCTACCCGAGGGTCACTGGCTGCGTGAGCACTGCTTGTACCGTGCTCACCCCTAGGCATAGCTCACAACGCTCGGCCTGCAATTACACAGATGGGCATCTGAACCTCGCGTACGGCTGCAGCTTCGCCCCAGACCGGCTCCAGGGCTGCTGCTGCCGCATCGAGAAAGCCTCGCCCGATCCGTCGGATCGCCCGGCGCGTTGCGGACCACGTCTCCATGTAGGCCAGGTAGTGGTGTAGGTTCCACCTGCAGATGATGGTAGTCTTGGGGGGCGTGACGGGTGTAAAGGGTAGTGCGATCGTCCGATAGCCCTCCCAGAGTAGCCTATTCTGCGCTGCCCAATCCCCCTGGATCGGTTCAAGGATGTGCTGCTGAACTACCCTGTCGATTGCAGGCGTTACCGTAGACCAGCTGTAGCCCCATGCGCAGAAGAGCCCACCAGGTCTGAGGACGCGCCGCACCTCGGCAAAGGCATTCGGGAGATCGAACCAGTGGAGCGCCTGTGCAACGGTTACTGCGTCTACTGAGGCGGAGGGGAAGTCGACATGTTCGGCGGGTTGCACCGAGTAACGGATGCGCGGATGCGGCTCTGCCTGGGCAATCTGAGCGGTACTCATGTCGGTGGCAAGCACCTGGTCGAAGTAGTTGGCTAGGGCCACGGCGGCCTGCCCGTTGCCGGTGGCACAATCCCATACGCAACCCCGACCCGGTGCGGCTTCAGCAACGAAGCGGATGAGTGCCTCAGGGTAGGTTGGCCGAGCGAGGACGTACTGCGCTGCTTGCGCCGAGAAGTGGTCGTTTCGCATGCATTTCTTTGTGTTGGGGTTCAACAAGTGCAACCATGGGGGTTGCCCGTACGGGGGGCGCTCCGAGGGCGCGACGCTCTCGCTCCAGCGCATGTTGGCGCCACCGGGGCTGGGTTGGTTTGTTGTGACGGGCTATGCTCTCCATGGGTAGAGTGTACACTATGGTATACTCCCCAGCAACCACTGTGTATCCATGCCGTACGTCTGTCAGAGGGATGCCATGAGCCGTGAGCAGATAGTAGCGACGTTGCGTACCAGCCTTGCCTCAAGCCGCCAGTGGCTCGCCAATGAGGCGGCCAAGGCGGCCCATGCACCGCCCCCCTACGTGCTCCCCCCCGCTGCCGACCTGGTCGAGCAGTTCGTCACCGAGTTGAGCAAACTAGAGGTGCGCCCGTACCATGCCGCCGATGATGAGGCGGCCCTTGAGACGGTTGCCCAACTCCTCGCTGAGCGGAATGCAACCCAGATCATCGCCTGGGATCTCGAACAGATCCCTCTCCCTGGTCTTTCTACACTGCTCGCACAGCAGCATGTGACGATCCTCGATAGCGCGGTGCATGGCGCGGTGCGCAAAGAGCGCCTCCAGACTCTGGAGGCGGCACCAGTCTGCATCTCGGGCGTGGCCTATGCTATCGCTGAGAGCGGAAGTCTGGTGCTGCACCACGGCCCTGGTCGCCCACGGCTTGCCTCGCTCTTAGCACCCGCCCACATCGCGATTGTGCGTGTCGAGCAGCTTGTGCGTGGGCTTGGTGAGGCGCTGAGTCTCCTGCGCCAGCAGCATGGCGAGGCTCTCTTTGCCGAGACGAGCAACCTTACCTTTATCACTGGACCCTCGCGTACCGCCGATATCGAATTGACGCTCTCGCTTGGGATCCACGGTCCACCTGAACTGCATGTTGTGCTGATTGGTACCCCGCATGAGTAAACCAACAATCTTCCTCACCCGCCGCCTCCAACCCGCTGCTATGCGTATCCTTGAGCAGGCCTGCCAGGTGAGTCTCTGGGACGTAGAAGACCAGCCATGTCCACGCGACGTACTGCTACGTGGTGTTGCCGAGGCGGAAGGGCTCCTCTGCTTACTCCCCGACCGTATCGATAGTGAGCTCCTGGAAGCCGCTCCACACCTGCGTGTTGTGGCGACCATGGCCGTTGGCTACGACAATATCGACGTGGCGGCATGTAGTGCCCGCCGTGTGCTGGTGACCAATACGCCCGGTGTGCTCACTGAGACGACGGCCGATCTCGCATGGGCCCTGCTGCTGGCAGCCGCTCGGCGGATCGTCGAAGGGCAGCGCATGATCGAGCGGGGCGAATGGGGGCCCTGGTACCCCATGCAGATGGTTGGGATCGATCTCTGCGGTGCGACCCTCGGCGTGGTTGGCGCAGGGCGTATCGGTGGTGCGGTGCTGCGGCGTGCCACTGGCTTCTCAATGGACTTGTGCTACTACAACCGCCGCCCTGACCCCGAACTCGAGGCGCGTACGGCTGCCCGTTACCTGCCCTTTGATGAACTGCTGCGCACGAGCGATATGATCGTTGTCACGCTTCCACTGAATGATACGACTCGCGGGATGTTTGGGGCGCGTGAATTCGCCCTGATGCGCGAGAACGCGATCTTCGTCAATGTGGCCCGTGGACCGATTGTGCGCGAGGGGGATCTCGTCGCTGCGTTACGCTCCGGGCGTCCGCGTGCCGCTGGCATAGATGTCTTTGAGCGGGAGCCGATTGGCGCAGATCACCCCCTGCTCGCCCTGCCGAACTGCGTCTGTGTGCCGCACATCGGCAGCGCCACCATTGCCACACGCACGCGTATGGCTACGCTCGCCGCCGAGAATCTGGTTGCAGCCCTCACCGGGGGCCCAGTGCCTAGCCCGGTCAATGCCGAAGCAGTGGGTTGGTAGTGCGACCTGTGGTAACTGTTCACACCTCTCCCAGAGCGAGGGCGCCTCGCTCTCGTGGTGCCCCCGTATGGGCAACCCCCCGTGGTTGCCCTACCGTTGGCTTACCCCGACCGGTGAACAGGTACGACCTACGCTACGCGTGTCTGGGTTGGGCGCGGCCATGCAGGGGCTCAATCAGCCGACCGAGCCAACTTGCGACGAGCAGCGCATGGACGATCCGCGGCTCGCCAACTGGATGGATCGGGTGTGGCGCCGTGCAGTAGCGTGTGTAGAGCGGCTCTTCAGGCAGTACTTGCTGTGCAGGTGGCTGTAGGGCGGCACCAACCTCGCGCTCTTTCAGCTTCGCCATCACCATCCTCCTCTCACGTGTGGTATTGGTGTGACCTCTGTAGCATAGCACGATCGCAGTGGGAGTGCGCGTACTTATCTCGTAACGAACACGCACGGTTTCGCTACATCGAGTGGACAAGGGTAGCCCTATGCTTCCACAACTGAGCCATCTGCCCGCTGCAATCCTACTCATCATCTTGACGCTGCTGCCTCATGCCGCTGTGGCACCGCTACCGCCCTACCGCTCACCTGCGAGTGCGGTATCCGAGCAGCGACCAGCCATGCTTGCCGATCATGTTGCCGACCTCGATCAGGCGGCCATGTGGGATCACTACCGCATCAGTCTGAATCTCAACCCCGAGCAGGCACAGGTGCGCGGTCAGCTGCGCGTCAGCGTCACCAATCGCACGAGGTCGGCCTACGAGCGGCTCTACTTTCGGCTCTACCCAAACCATCCCGACTATGGCGGACGCCTGGACGTAACCTCTGCACGCGTAGCAGACCAGCCTGTCGCCTCGGGGACTGAACAGCGCGACAGCCTGATCTGGCTGAGTCTACCGGAGCCTCTCGC
>CAIWUD010000536.1 GCA_903915775.1 uncultured Chloroflexota bacterium
GACGAAGGTCTCACTCAGCGAACTGAGCGTCTGTTTCGTATCGCCTAGCGCACTACCAGCCAGACGCAACCCCTCGCTACTCGTGGTGAGCGCGAGATCGAGGCGCTCCAATTCACGCATCAGGGCCACTTCGACTTGCGCACCCAGGGTGAGTGTGGCGATCAGCCCGGCAACACTCAGCACGATCCCCAGACCGGCAGTAGCAACGATGATGAGACCAAGCAGTTGGGAGAAGAGCGAACGTGGTGGTGGTGCATCAGTTGGCATGGTAAGTTTCGGAACGCACGTGCGTTTTTTAGCAGAAAAAGAGGTTTCCCATGTTGCGTTTGAGGGCTGACCGTGCTAGAATCGGGGCGTGCGCGGAGATCACCGTGCCTTCACCTGAGCCAGCCACCTAATCATACCATGCCAGAGCAGACGCTTCTCAATGAGCATCCCCGAACCATTCCTGGGATCGACCCGGATGGACTCCCCATTCTCGGGATTGGCCTGGGGTTGACCGGTTTGACTCTTGGGTTACGACCGCGGTTTGTAGCACTACCCCTAGCGCTCACCGCGCTGGCCGCCCTCTTCTACCGCGACCCCCAACGGGCGACTCCACACGAACCTGGCGTGATCTTTGCCCCCGCAGATGGCACGGTACTGCGCGTCGAAGAGGTCTACGAGCACCGCTTCATCCACTCAGATTGCCTGCGCCTCAGTGTGCGTATCGCCCCCCTCGATGTTCCCGTCTGCCGCAGCCCGGTCGCAGGTACAGTGCAGATGGTCGAGCATGTAGCAGGCGAGTTCCGCCCGACCGACGATCGAGAGGCTGGCGAGTCGAATGAGCGTATCTACATCGGCATCCAAACCGACTGGGGGCCACTCATGGTGACCTTGGTGGCCGGCCCCTTTGGGCGCCGCCTCGTCTGTCGTGTCACTCCAGGCGACCGCTTGGAGCCGGGCACACGCCTGGGTACAGCCCGCTTCGGGGCACGTGCCGATCTCTACGTACAGCGCGATACCCCCTACCTGACGGCTGTTGCCGGTGATCGCCTCCTGGCTGGGGTTACGCGTCTGGGTGAGGTTCTGCCACGCTCATGAGTCAGGTGGCTCCTGGAGCTCCCTACCTGCTGCTCTTCGAAGATGACCCTGGTACGGGTTCCGGCATGCCCGATACCATACGTGCCATCTATGGCAGCGATTGGCATCTACCAACGGCACCAGCAACCCGGCCCTACACCTTCACCAACTTTGTCGTCTCCCACGATGGGCGCATCTCGTTCGATGAGCCGCTCCGCGCCGGGAGTGGCGAGGTAAGCCGCGGTGCGCCCCACGATCGCTGGCTCATGGCGCTGTTGCGCACCCGTGCTGATGCGATCATCACTGGTGCGGCCACCCTGCGCGTAAGTCGGCGCCACCGCTGGACTCACTGGTCACCCTTTCCCCATGCCCGCGAGCTCTTTACCGCTCTGCGCAGCGCAGAGGGGCGTACACCACTACCGATGTTGGTCGTGCTCTCGGCGAGCGGTGACCTTCCTGCTGATGCACCCGCCCTCCATGTGCCAGGCCAACAACTCCTGGTCGCCACGACGGCTGAGGGTGAGGCTCGCGTACGCTCGGTTCTCGGCACACGCCCCAGGCTACACTACTCCGTTACTGCGGGATCTCGCGTCGATCTTACCGCTCTCCTTGCCGAACTCCGTACCGACTACGGGATCACGAGCCTGTTGAGCGAGGGTGGAGCCCATGTCTATGGTGAACTACTCGCTAGGAATCTGATCGACGAAGTCTTTACCACCGTCAGCCCACTGATCGTCGGCAACCGTCCTTACCCTGCCACTGCCCGCCCCTCTCTAGTTGAAGGTGTTGCCTTCGATCCTAACACCCCGCCACGACTACGCCTCATGAGCTTGCGTCGTCACGGCGACTACCTCTTCCAACGGGCGCGAATTGTGCAGGAGTAGCTCCGTTGCGGGAGGTGTGGATGGGGTAGCCCTCCACGAAAGATCCTAACCCAGCCTTGGTACCGCCAGACAGCACCATCAGCGCATCCGAACTAGAACCAAGCCAGGAGTAACAGCACCCCCTATGCTTGAACAGATCGATCTCGAACTGAGCCTCAGTAAGCGCAGCTACAGCGAACAGATCGGCGAACTGCAGGCAGACCTTTACGCTCTCGAACAGGCCCTCGTTGATGCTCGGCTCCCGGTGGTGATCATCTTCGAGGGTTGGGCTGGCACCGCAAAAGCACGCACCATCGGCGTCCTGGTACGTCAACTCGACCCACGAGCGCTGCGTGTTCACTCTGTATCACCTGCGCGCACTTTTGAGGGCGCCTACCCATGGCTCCACCGCTTCTGGCTCAAACTACCCAGCTACGGTCAGATCGCGATCTTCGATCGCTCCTGGTATCGTGAGATGCTGGCCGCCTACACCTCAGCAGCGGGCGATGGCCAGTTCTGGCGCCAGCGCTGTGAGGACGCCGTCACCTTCGAACGCCAACTGGCTGGCGATGGTGCGATCGTCCTCAAATTCTGGCTCCATATCAGTCGGAAAGAGCAGACGCGGCGCTTCAAGGCGCTACTCGCCAACAAACTGACCGCCTACCAAGTGACGGATGAGGATCGTTGGCAGAATCGTAACTACCCTACATATGCCGCTGCAGTCGAGGATCTGATTGCGCGCACCAGCACACCCCATGCCCCATGGCACGTCATCCCAGCAACCAACAAATACCTTGCTCGTGTCGCGGTGATGAGTAGCGTGATCGCTGCCCTGGAAGCACGCCTGGGGCGGCCCTCCCTACCTGGCACGACCACGGATGGCCTTGATGCCGCTGGTAGCACCTTCCGCAGCTCCAGGATCGAGACGAGCCCACCGATACGTTCCCCTGAAGTGGGACGACCGCACGCTGAACCGGTTCGTGCGGAAACTGCCCATATTCTGCGCCGTGTCGACCTGAGCCTGCGTATTGACGAACAGGAGTATACCCGTCAGCGCCGACACCTCCAGGCGCAAATCCACCACCTCGGCCTATCCCTCTACCGACAGCAGCGTCCCGCACTCATCGTCTTTGAAGGTTGGGACGCCGCAGGGAAGGGCGGGTCGATCCAGCGCCTCACTGCCGAGCTCGACCCGCGGAGCTATACGGTCCATGCGATCGCGGCCCCCACTGGTGAGGATAAGCAGTACCACTACCTCTACCGCTTTTGGCGACGCCTGCCACCCCGTGGCCAGCTTGCCATCTTTGACCGCTCTTGGTACGGAAGGGTGCTCGTAGAGCGGGTTGAAGGCTTTGCTCGGGCGGATGAGTGGCAGCGCGCCTATGCGGAAATCAACGCTTTCGAACGCCAGTTAGTCGACTTTGGCACGATCATCTGCAAATTCTGGCTCCATCTCAGCCCCGAAGAGCAGTTACGGCGCTTCCAGGAGCGTCAGAATGTGCCGTTCAAATCCTGGAAACTCACCGATGAGGATTGGCGCAACCGTGAGAAGTGGCCTCAGTATGAGGAGGCAGTTGATGAGATGCTCCTACGCTCCTCAACACCTGCAGCCCCTTGGACCATTGTGGAGGCGGAGGATAAGCGCTTCGCGCGCATCAAGGTGCTGCGTACGGTCGTTCAGCGCTTCGAGGCTGAACTGGGTAAGGTTGAGCTCTAGAGAATAGTATAATGTCTGGGAGCACGAAGTCTGGATGATGCCCGTTGCACCGTTACCACGCACATGGAGCCGATCGGACTGGTAGAGCCCTATGAATGTTCCAGCCCAAATCGGTAACTATCGCATCGAGCGCGAGCTTGGTCGTGGCGCCAGCAGTGAAGTCTGGCAGGCGCGGCATATCTATCTGGATGACTATCAGGTAGCGATCAAGGTGCTGATGAACCATGATCGCGAGACCATCCAGCGTTTTAAGCGCGAAGCTGCCATTGCCACCCGGCTCCACCATCCGCATATCGTGCGCCTCTACGACTACGGCCAGGTATCCCCCTTCTTCTATGCCGTCATGGAGCTGATCGAGGGCGAATCACTCCAAAAGGAGCTCCACGAACGCCGACACTTCGATCTCCCAGAGGCCTGCACGATCTTTAGCCAGATGGCGAGTGCCCTCGATTACGCCCACAACCTTGGGGTAATCCACCGTGATGTCTCGCCGGCAAACATCTTGGTCGAGAAATCCTCAAAGCGCGTCCTCCTCACCGATTTTGGTATCGCCCGCGACGCTGGGCAGCCCATTACCGTCGCTAATGCAATCATGGGGACGCGTGGCTACCACTCGCCCGAGCATGCGCAGTCGGCAGCCCGAGTCACCCACCTTTCAGATATCTTCAGCCTCGGGGTTGTGCTCTACCAGATGCTGAGTGGCGAGTTACCGTGGGCGAACCTTCCCGGTCTGGGCGAGCAGGTCGAGTTTACACCACCCATTCCCTTGGCCCAGCGCGGGGTTGAGGGTATGCCCACAGAGGTTGATCGGGTGTTACGTACACTGCTGGCGATCGATCCCGTTGCACGTTACCCTACCGCTACGGCTGCTGCTACGGAGTTGCGCCAGATCCTGGTTCGCCACCAAACGAGAACCCAACGGGTCGGGAGTGTACCAATCCAGCCAAACCCCGTCGAACTGAAGGCGAGTGGCATTGAGAAGAATAGCGTCGAACATGTCCTTGCAACGAGTCTGGTGCGCGAAGTGGTTGAGCGTGCCCACAGCCGCGCTGCCGAACTGTGTAACCCTGAACTCGTTGCCGAGATTCTCAACCATTGGGCTGAACAGGATCCCCTGCGCCGTCGCCTCCTCCTAGGACGCCTTGCCCGCCTCCACAAGGTGGCAAGCCGTAACCTCTACTTCTACCAACTGCGCTTCCTCTACGAACAGCGTGAACTCCCTGAGCACGATGAAGAGCCAGACCGTACGCTCGAGGTCTTTCCCGTTGAGCGTGAGATTGCACCCTGGGATGTTACCCTCCCACCTGCCGATTTTGCGGCCGATCCGAGTAACGGAAGGGTAAACATCCCCGGATCGACCCATGTCGTTACCTGTGAACCCTGTGCCGGCCGCGGCTTTACCATCTGCCCGCGCTGCCAGGGCCGTCAACGTATCTACGTGAACCGTCCCGCTCCGACGAGTGACCCCACGACGCCCCGTCAGCTCGGGAGCCCCGCTGCACCTGCGGCCGCCCCACGCCCGCCGGGGAGCCCCAGCAGTGCTACGGCCAACTCGCGCCCACCGGGGAGCCCCAGCAGTGCTACGGCCAACTCGCGCCCACCGGGGAGCCCCAGCAGTGCTACGGCCAACTCGCGCCCAGTCGCTCCATCGGCAGTGTCTACCCCTAGTACAGCGTCAACAACTATTCCCACAGGTGCAAACCCAACCGAGGCTTCGACTGCCACGGTGTCGGCTGTCGCTGCCGCAAGTCCGCGCCCGACCGAGACTCCAGGTGCACCCACGAGCACACAAGTTATCGCCCCCTGCCCCGACTGCTCTGGTCGCGGTGGTGTCACCTGTTCGCGCTGTGCGGGCATCGGACGACTCGTTCGTCGCAAAGCCTTTCGCTGGAGCCGCAAACCGGTCTTGTTCAACGCCCAGGATGACCTGAGTCCATTCCAGGCTGACTGGTTGGTGAGCTCGTGCAAAGCAGCGCAGATCTACCACGAGCGTATCAACGGTGAGCCAGGCCCCGAGTGGGCCATGATCGAGCCGGTTGCGGCGCTGATCAAGCAGGCCGCGGGAGGGCTCAATGCGCAGACCCGGATCGTCCTGAGCGAGTTATCGATCCAGGTCATCCCGATCACCGAGATTGTGTTCGATCTGGGGAAGCGTGACGAACAGCATCTCTACAAACTCGTCATCTACGGCTTCGAGAACCTGATCCCCCCTGATTGGCGCTTCTTCAACTGGGAGCGTGTGACCCTCGTCTGTACCATCGCGTTTCTCCTGGTAATTATTCTGGTGCTCACGATCTTTACCCTACTACGCTAATATTGGGCAGGCAAAACTGAGCTTGAGATGAGGTCACCCATGGCTCACACTGCATTCGCCACTACCACCCGTGGCTTGCACCGCAACAGCCCACCGATGCGCCTATTCGAGAAGGCGAAGCGCTTGGGCATCTGGAATCCGAGTAGCCTCGACCTGAGTCGTGATGCACAGGATTGGCTCACCCTCAGCGACGCAGAGCAGGATCTGCTCCTGCGTCTCACCGCCCTCTTTCAAGCAGGTGAAGAGGCAGTAACGCTCGATCTGCTGCCGCTGGTGCAGACGATTGCCCGTGAAGGACGCATTGAAGAAGAGCTCTTCTTAACCAGCTTTCTCTTTGAGGAGGCCAAGCATACCGACTTCTTCGCCCGCTTCCTCAGTGAGGTCGCCCACCACGATGGCGATCTGAGCCGCTACCATACACCCAGTTACCATGCCTTGGTCTACAAGGCCCTTCCTGAAGCATTAGGCCGCCTGAGTGTCGACTCTTCGCCACGAGCTCAGGCCGATGCAGCCCTCACCTACAACATGATCGTTGAGGGGGTTCTGGCTGAGACTGGCTACCACGCCTACTTCACCATGCTGGAGGCGCGTCAACTCATGCCCGGCACGCGCGAGGGGATCCGCCTGTTGAAGCAGGACGAGTCGCGCCACATCGCCTACGGTATCTACCTACTGTCACGGCTCATTGCTGCCGACGAGCAGGTATGGCCCCACCTCGAAGAGCGCATGGGGGAACTGCTCATGCCAGCGATGGGGGTGATTGATGAGGCGTTCAGTTGCTATGAGACGATGCCCTTTGGGCTCGAGCTAGAGACCTTCAGCAACTACGCCCTGTCCCAGTTCCAGAAGCGCCTAGGCCGCCTCGAAGCGGCCCGTGGCAGCAGCATGGCTGAGGTCGAGTTAGCTGCGATCGGCTTTATTAGCAGCGATGATGGGTAGGTTGCTGGGAGAGGTACCGAACTGCTGCCTCGCCCAAAACGGCAGGGCAACTACGGGGAGTTGCCCTGCCGCTGCTTTACCCCAAAACTGAACAGGTGCGCCCAGACCATCCTAGCGCCGGTTCCCCAAGATACGCAACAGGTAGATGAAGAGGTTGATGAAGTCCAGGTAGAGGGTCAGGGCACCAATCGCCGCCACCCGGCCCGCTTCCGTCTCGTTGTTGACCTGTGCCGCGAGATGCTTGATCTTCTGAGTATCCCACGCGGTGAGTCCCACGAAGATGAGCACACCGGCGTAGGTGATGATCCAGTAGAGCGCGCTGTTCGCCCAGAAGATATTGACCACTGAGGCGAGCAGCAGGCCGATCAGGGCCATGAAGAGGAAGCTCCCCAACCCCGAGAGATCGCGCTTGGTAAAGTAGCCGTAGGCGCTCACCGAGCCAAACATGCCGGCGGTCACAAAGAAGGTGCCCGCGATCGACTCGGCGGTGTAGGCGAGGAAGATGGCCGAGAAGGTCAGCCCGTTGAGCATGGCGTAGCCGATGAAGATCGCCATGGCCGCAGCCGGGCTTAGGCGGTTTACCGCAGCACTTAGCCCAACCACGGCGACGATCTGCAGCAGAAAGAGGGCGAAGAAGATGATCGGATTGCCAAAGATCAGCCTGGTCAGCGCCACCGAGTTCGCAACGGTCATGGCAACAGCGCCAGTGACTAGCAATCCTGCCGTCATCCAGGCGTAGACCTGGTTCAGTACCCCTTGACGAACCGCCGTGGTCTGGGCATCCACATAGGGTAAGTAGGACATGGTCGCGGCTCCTTCTCCAGTAGGCAGAGATGATTTCGACTGCGCCGGCGCAACCCTCTGGCGGTACCATGGCTTGGTTAGTTTTGTGCGGATGGCTGCGCCCTTCACACCCCCCGCCAAACGATCAAGTCAGCGTAACACAATGGTTGGTACATTATACGCCTATTGCATGGGAATTCGCCATGATTTCAACCCTCAACGCTCCAGAATCTGCTCGATCGCGGCCATAATCACCCCTTGCTCCACCGCCTGACGCCTGGCATGCTCCTCAAGATGGGGGCTCTGGCGCTGGCGTAGGGCCAGCGGCGCAACGCGGCGCAGATCTTCACACGCTACCTGGCTCCGCCGATCGGCGGCAGCGTGGGCCCGTGCTCCTTCAAACAGGGCGATTTCGGCACGGTGTGAGGGAATCCTGAGGGCCTGTACTAGCGCCATGCCCTGCGCTTCGACGGCGGGGGGGATGGTGACATGGGGCAGCATGGCCCGAGCAGCCTCCAACTCCGTGGCGAGCGCACTAGTCTGAGGGGCGTAGAGCATGCGAAACGCCGCTGGATCGGCACGAAAGGCTTGGTTGCGCCGATAGACCTCCAGGCGCTGCATGGGGTCGTCGAGTGGGGCAACCCAGACCCGTAGGCCGAAGCGATCGAGAATCTGTGGTCGTAGCTCGCCCTCTTCAGGATTCATCGAGCCAACGAGCAGAAAACGGCTGGCAAAGAGGCGCGTCATCGGACCGCGGCGCACCAGCGTCCGCCCCTGAGCGGCAGCATCGAGGATGGCATCAACCACTGCTGCATCCAGCAGGTTGACCTCATCAACGTAGAGTAGGTTGCCATCGGCCAGGGCAAGGAGTCCCGGCTCGAGCAAGACGCGCCCCTGTTCGATCGCAACCCGCTCGTTGATCCCACCTACCACATCTTCGAGCCGTGCGTTGAGCGGTAGCTCAACCAGACGCATAACTTCGCGCTGTGGTGCGCCACCACTCGTTGCAGGTGGGCGCACCAGGGTGGGCATCAGATCGAGGAGGGAGCGTACTGCCGTCGTCTTACCAACGCCAAAAGGCCCACTGATCAACACACCGCCTACACCCGGGTTGATCAGCCCGAGTAGCAGTGCGGTCTTGAGTTCAGGCTGACCAACTAGGGCCAGCAGTGGATAGGGCTGATGGAGATCTTCCAGATCTGCACGCATGCGCTTGATGGTTAGACGCGGCCACACCACTGGCCAGAGTCGCCCGGCAGCGTCCCCTTCATCCTACCCCACCCCCCCCATCCGGTGCAAGAGTGGACCAGACCGTCACTGGCAGCGGAGCGGACTCTGCGCCTGGCGGTAGATGCGCAGAAACTCAGCGCTGTAGGCAACAGCCAGGGTTGGATCATGGATGATGATGAGATTCTCGTCGTTCACCTCCTCAGCGCGAGAGGTGAAGTTGTAGGAGCCCGTGATTACCGTGCGTCGGTCGATAATGATCACTTTGTGGTGCATCGTGTAGCAGTTCCCATCGATCTGTACATCTAGGCCATGCTCGCGCAGCAGCGCATGCTCAGAGCCAATGCCGCGGGCATTACGCTGCTCAAAAACGATACGCACCGGTACCCCGAGGGCATGACGCTCGATCAGGGCCGTAGCAATGGCGTCATCGGTGAAAGAGAAAGCCAGGAGATCAATCTGCTTGTTTGCTTGGGCGATCAGGTCAATAAGCCGTGGGCGTACCGCTTCGTGGGGTGAGAAGTAGTTCTCAACCCGCAGACTACCAGTATGCACCACGCTATTAGGCGTCACACCTATCTTGCGTGTGCCAAAAACGCCTGCCGCCATCTGCTCAAACTCGGCTTGATAGTTGGCAACTAGGGCCGGAAGGGTCATGCGCAGGAGGTTGTTATTGTTGCGGTAGGTATCGTTGATCGTAGGATTCCAGGAGCCACTCCAGACGATACGCTGATCGATAATCACAAATTTGCTGTGTAAGAAGCCCGTATCCTCCTGCCAACTCACGGTGACACCCACCTGCTGGAGCATCCCCGCCCAGTGGGCCATCAACGGGTTGTGTAGACTCTCCCGATCGAGGGCCAACCGTACCCTAACACCACGGGCTCGGGCCTGAGCCAGGGCAACAGCCAGGCTGCGTAGGTTGTACTCAAAGCTCGCGAGATCGATACTACGGCGTGCAGTGGCGATATCGGCGAGGAGCGCCCGCTCGAACCCGGGGGCGATACGCCCCTCCTCCATGTCGGGGTAGACCAGTTCGGGGGTGGTGAAGAAGATCGCTATCGTCCCATCGGTGGTCGTGGCATCAGGGAGAGGCGGGTTGCGCAGGCCAATGAGCGACGGATCGAGACCAAGCACGCGCAGGAGTGGAGCCGGGTTTATGCCCTGGCTCCCGATGAGCGCGGCGAGCGCTAACAGCAGCATGAACCCGAGGTAGCGAAACTTCATCAGAGTCTGCTCCATAGTTCCTGTGGCATGGTGCCTACCACATCCGTATCAAACCGCTTCATCACCCATCTCCTGGCGGAAGAGGGTGCTCAGACGCGCCTGGGCACGGTGCTGGAGCGCCTTGATCGAGCCGACCGTACGCCCCATCTGGCGTGCCGTCTCTTCAAGCGAAAGCCCATACATATAGCGCAGGAGTAGGACACGGCGCTGGCTCGCGCAGAGTTGTTCCATGGCCCGTTGCAACGCACCGCGCTCCACGTCGGCCACCAGACGACTATCAGGATCGTCGGTGGTGCAGTGATACTCATCAAGTGGTTCGTGCTCCTGACGCCGGCGCCGACGCAACGAGTCAACTGTGCGCGCCTGGGCAATCCGGTAGAGCCACGCA
>CAIWUD010000537.1 GCA_903915775.1 uncultured Chloroflexota bacterium
ATCTACACACCACCGCTCCAAGGGCTCTTCAACACGATGGCCCTCTCGCTCACCGATCTCCTCATCGGCATAGCGGCAAGCTCACTCCTCTTCTGGTTCGTCGAGCTAGAGAAGTGGGTAGGGCGACGGCGGGATGCAGGAGAGCAAGGAACGGGAAGTGCGCTATCGGGATAGCCCCAGCGTTGCCATAGCTGCCTCTTCACGGAGGCGCATCGCCGCGGCATCCTCGGGACCACGCTCATGGTCATAGCCGAGGAGGTGGAGCGTTCCATGGGCCGCTAGGTACGCGAGCTCGCGAGCGGGGCTATGACCATACTCAGCGGCCTGGGCGAGGACGCGCTCAAAGGAGATCGCAATATCGCCAAGGTAGACCGGAGCCTCAGGATGGGCAACGAAGGGTGAAGCGTCACCATCATCGGCAAAGGAGAGCACATCGGTAGGCTCGTCCAGACCACGATAGCTACGGTTGAGCTCCTGGAGGCGAGCATCGTCCGTAAGCAGCAGACTCACTTCAACCGAAGCTGCTACCGCTTCAGCCTGGAGCACTGCAGCAACGGCCCGTTCAGCAACGAGCGGATCGAGGCCACAGGCCTCGATCCGCTCCTCCAGACCCTCCTCAATGATCAGTTCGATCATGGCTCCTACCCACCACCGCTCAGCATGGTACGCACTTGGCTCAACACATCACGTTCACGATCGAACGACACGCGCGAGATAGCCTCCTCCAGGGGAAACCAGCGCGCATCATCAACCTCGGTCTCCTGCGGACGCACCTCACCGCGCTCGTAACGGATCAGGAAAAGATCGACATACTTATGCACCCGCGCTGCACCGGCGCGAAACCAGTACTCGATCGTCGTCAGGTGGCAGACAATTGCCCCCTCCAGGCCCGTCTCTTCGATCACCTCGCGAATCGCAGCGGCCTCGGCCGTCTCACCACGATTTACGTGGCCCTTAGGCAGGCCCCAGCGCCCTCCCCGATCAGTGGCGATCAGAGCGACCTCAATCTCTTGCCCCACGGCGCGGAAGATCACGCCACCGGCCGAATAGGCGGTGCGATGGGCGGATGGGCGATTGGTGCGATCTGCCATGAAGCTTCTGCTAACTACGTTTCAACATACGCCCGGCACGCATGTCCCAGTAGGCGTTGATAGCGTACTGGATGCGCTGCCGTGCCACATCAACATGCTCCCAGCCGACCGGCTCAACCCGCGTACCCTCCAGATCCTTGTAGACGGCGAAGAAGTGCTCTACCTCTTTTAAGTAGTGAGGGGGCAGATCGGTGTAGTCCTCAAAGCTGTGGAAGAAGGGATCGTACTGAAGTACGGCAAGAATCTTATCGTCAGGCTCGCCCTTATCGAGCATGCGGAAGACGCCAACCGGGCGCGCCTCGACAATACAGCCAGTAAAGGTAGGCAGGTTCGTCATCACCAGCACATCAAGAGGATCCCCATCGTCGTAGTAGGTTTGCGGAATGAAGCCGTAGTCACCGGGGTACTGCACCGCCGAATAGAGCACCCGATCGAGCTTGAACGCGCCGATGCGCTTATCAAACTCGTACTTGTTCCGCGAGCCCTTGGGGATCTCCACAACCGTATGAATGGCATCAGGGATGTTTGGCCCTGGCTCCAGATCGTGCCAGTAGTTCTGCATTGGTGGCCTCTTATGAGCTTCAACCCTATCGATCCTCATTATAGCATGCGCTGGTGATACGTGTCTCCGGAAGAGGTATAGTATAGTAAGCACGAGCAGAATCTAAGGCTCATCCCGACGGCAAAGGAGAGACCCACAAGCAGCATGAGTAGACCACGCTATCCCACCATTCTCTTCGACCTCGACGGCACCCTCACCGACCCCTACCTAGGAGTCACACGCACTTTTGCCCATGCGCTGGGTATAGTAGGGCATCCCCTCCCTGACGATACCATGGTGCGCTCCTGGATTGGGCCACCCATTCAGCAGACGCTGCGTAACTACCTGGGTGACGATGCCCTCGCCACACGGGCATTGCAGCTCTACCGGGATCGTTATCGTGCCGCAGGCATGTACGAGAACTATGTCTACCCTGGCATCCCCGAGCTCCTCCGCACCCTCCAACTCGCTGGTGCTCAACTCTACGTCGCCACCTCCAAGCTGATCGGGCCAGCCCAGGGTGTCCTTGAGCACTTCAGACTTGCAGCCTTTTTCACGGGTATCGTTGGATCGACCCC
>CAIWUD010000538.1 GCA_903915775.1 uncultured Chloroflexota bacterium
CGCAGCCGAAGTGGGAGGAGTGGAGGGCGTCAGCCCTCCACAAAAGACTCTAACCGAGCCTTGGTAGCGCCAGCCAATGCAAGTTGGCGCAGCCGAAGTGGGAGGAGTGGAGGGCGTCAGCCCTCCACAAAAGACTCTAACCGAGCCTTGGTAGCGCCAGCCAATGCAAGTTGGCGCAGCCAAAAGTGAAAACATCCCTAAGGAGCAGCAACGCTATGCCAATCGAATGGACGAATATCGGCACTTATACCGACATCCTCTACGAGCACGATGCGGCCGGTGAAGGTATTGCCAAAATCACCATCAATCGGCCCGAGCGACGGAACGCCTTTCGCCCTGAGACGGTACAAGAGTTAATTGACGCCTTCTCACGTGCGCGCGACGACGAACAGGTTGGAGTTATTCTCTTTACTGGGGCTGGCGACATGGCCTTCTGCTCCGGCGGTGATCAGCGCGTGCGTGGCGATGGTGGCTACGTTGGCAAGGATACCGTTCCCCGACTGAACGTGCTCGATCTGCAGCGCTTGATCCGAATTATTCCCAAACCGGTCATCGCGCTGGTGGCCGGCTACGCCATTGGTGGCGGCCACGTACTCCACGTCGTTTGCGACCTGACCATTGCTGCTGAGAATGCGCGTTTTGGCCAGACCGGTCCACGTGTGGGGAGCTTTGATGGTGGGTATGGCTCAAATCTTCTGGCGCGCATGGTGGGAGATAAGAGAGCTCGTGAGATCTGGTACCTCTGTCGCCAGTACGACGCCCAGCAGGCCCTGGCGATGGGTCTGATCAACACGGTGGTGCCACTCGAGCGTCTGGAGGATGAAGGCGTGCAGTGGGCACGTGAAATCCTCGCCCATAGCCCGATGGCGATCCGTTTTCTCAAAGCTGCAATTAACGCAGCCGCCGATGGCCATGCGGGGTTGCAGCAGTTGGCTGGTGACGCAACCCTACTCTACTACCTCAGCGAAGAGGCGAAGGAGGGCAAACAGGCCTACCTTGAGAAGCGCAAGCCCAACTTCCGCCGTTTCCGCCGCTTCCCATAGTAACGTCTCAGGAGTTACCATCATGCGTGGACTACTCGCGAAGATTGGCTATGTCTTGGCGAACATGCTGGTCATGGTCATCTTACATGGCAATAGGAAGCAGTTCTGGCCCAAGATCCCACTCCTCAGCTTGCGCGATGAGAGCATTGGCGAGCATGTTCGGCTGCTTTTCAATACCCTCAGTGTCACGAGCCTCTTTCAGGTCGCCCTGGGACAACTTCCCCGTAAGCGCTGGTTGGCACGCCTCCTGACCATAGGGGTGATCCCGGCGGCTCTGCCGGCCATGATCCTCTTCGGCCAGCGCGTCCTGCGTCTCCAGGGCCAGTCCGCCGAGGTCTACAACCTGGCGTTGGTACCGCTCCTACCAGTGGCAGCTATTCTGGTTGAGGATGCCATTGCCACACAGCTCACTACCGGCTCCGATCACGCGGATTACGCCCACCTGATCTGACGGGCTGAACTGTTCATACCTCTCCTGGAGCGAGGGCGTCTCGCCCTCTAGGTTGGGTCTTTTTGTGGAGGGCGAAGCCCTCCACACCTCCCATAAGCGTGTCAAGCTCGTTTGCACCATGCCTTACCATCAATAGGGCCTGTACGTACGTAGGGCTCCATGCTCCCTATAGGTCAACGTGCCGCGGCATAATCGGCAACTCCTCGACACGCAGGCTCGGTGGCAGGGTACAGACCCAGAGGATCGCCTGGGCGACATCCTCCACCGTCATGAGGCGGCGGCGGAGGGCTTCGTCGGGATTGAGCGGGGCGAGATCGGCGTTAATCATCCCTGAGACGATGTTCGTCACATAGATATTGTGGGGCCGGAGCTCCTGGGCAAGTGATTGTGAGAGGCTGGCTACGGCAGATTTTGCAGCACTGAAGGGGCCGATGTTCGCCATTCCCATCCGCCCGATGCGTGAGCCCAGATTGACGATTGTGCCACTGGTCTGACGCTTCATATGGGGTACGACGGCGCGGCTCGCGTAGAAGACACCGCTCAGGTTCGTGTCGATGATCGTGCGCCACTCACTGTCGCTATACTGCTCGACAGGTGAGATCTTCATCGCTCCACCAGCACAGTTGATCAGCATATCGATTCGTCCAAGGAGCGCAATCGTACTCTCAGCGAGGCGCTGTACCTGGGCCGAGTCGGTGACGTCGGTCGGGATACTGAAGCCCTGGCAGCCCTCACTGGCAATCTCAGCTACGAGATGTTCAAGGCGATCGCGGCGTCGAGCAGCGGCAATAACTGTTGCACCCTCACGGGCAAATGCCCGCGCCGCTGCATAGCCAACACCACTTGAGGCACCAGTGATAATTGCAACTCGTCCCTTGAGTTTCATGACCCCCTCGTGGGTATATATCGGTACAGAATAGTTGGATTATAGCGCAAATTTAGGGGCATGCTTCCATTTTGGCTGCGCCGACGTTGTGGTTTGGCGGCACCGGAGCCAAGTTGGGGTCTTTTGTGGAGGGCTGCGCCCTCCACACCTCCCACGGTTGGGGCAACCCCCCCCGGTTGCCCGCTTCGCTCGCAGTTGCACAGGGGCATGCTTCCATTTTGGCTGCGCCGACGTTGCGATCTGGCGCTACCACAGCTGGGTTGGGGGCTTTCCGCCGTTGGGCTCCACCGTGGTTGCCCACTTCGCTTACCGTTGCACGACTGGCAGACTCTATGCTACAGTTGAGTCGAAACGATGGTTTCGTTGAGTGGGCTAATTGGCGGCGCTACGACACTCTCGGGTACTCCCCTTCGTGGGAAGGATCAGCTTCATGACCGTTCAGGATGAACCGAGCCGTATCACACCTGCTATTGAGGATTATCTCAAGGCTATCTACACGCTCCAACAGGAACAAGGTGTTGTTACCACGACGCTGCTTGGAGAGCTGCGTGGCTCCAGACCAGCCTCGGTGACGGGGATGATCAAGAAGTTGGCCGAGATGAATCTGGTGCGGCATACGCCCTACCAGGGGGTGCAGTTGACTGCCGCCGGAGAGCGTATCGCCCTAGAGGTCATCCGTCACCACCGGCTCTTGGAGCTCTACCTCGTTGAGGCCCTGGGCTATAGTTGGGATGAGGTGCATGAAGAGGCCGAGAAGCTGGAGCACCATATCAGTGAGAAGCTCGAGGCGCGTATTGCTGCGCACCTCGGCCATCCAAGCGCCGATCCCCACGGGGATCCCATTCCCACCCTAGAGGGCGATCTCCCGGAGTGTGCGGACCTCTTTCTCGCCGACCTGCGGGTGAATGATCGGGCACGGATCGTGCGCATGCGCGATCAGAGTACTGATCGGCTACGCTACCTCGCCGACCTGGGCCTGGTCCCTGGTGCAACGATCCTGGTTGTTGCAAGTGCGCCTTTTGATGGGCCGCTCTCGCTGAACTTGGCTGGTGCCACCCATGCAATCGATCGGCGCCTGGCGCGTACGATTGAGGTGGAGCGGCTAGACTAGATCAGCCTCCTGCGCGGATGCCGAGCCAGTGCTGGTAGACGCTCTGCTGTGCTGCACTGCGCTCACCCTTTGACGTAAGCTCCAGGGCGTCCGCCGGGGCCTCGGCGAGGGTTAATGTAACTTCCAGCAGCCGATCGCCGCGGAAGATCGTCAGGCATACTGGTGTACCAGGTTTTCGTTCGGCAAGGCGTGCATGGAACTTCTCACTATCGACGCGCCATCCATCTAGGGCCAGGAGCTCATCATCCGCATAGATGCCGGCGAGGTAAGCTGGTCCATCGGCGCGCACACTACGGATCAGGGTGCGCTCCCCCTGCTGTTTCAGGCTCAGACCCGACCAGGCTTCCGCGCCACGCCGCTGCCAACGTAGCTCGAGGCCAACGGTGGCCAGCCCCTTGGCATAGTCGAGCTCGGTCGTACCAGCGATGGAGTGGGCGAAGAAGTCGTGGAAGAAGCCCGGCTCACTTCCAGCGACATGTTCCGCTGCAGCCTGTACTGCTCCTACCTCTGGGATGCCCGAACCACTGATCGGGTAGTGCGCGTAGAGGTAGCGCATCAGATCATCGAGTGAACGGGCACCACCACTCTGTGTGCGGATAGCCATATCGAGGAGTAGGCAGACCAGAGCCCCCTTGAGGTAGTAGGAGATGCTGGAGTTGGCACTATGCTCGTCTGGCCGGTAGAACTTGATCCAGGCATCAAAACTACTCTGCTCAAGGCTCTGCAGGAGCCGACCGGGCTGGCTCTGGAGCTGCACGATCTGCTCCGCCAATAGCTCCAGGTAGCGCTCTGGCGTGATCAGCCCGCATCGTACTAGCAGCAGATCATCGTAGTAGCTCGTTGCTCCCTCCATCAGCCAGAGCATGCGCGTATAGTTTTCCGCACGATAGTTGAATGGGCCAAGTGGTGCAGGTCGCAACCGCTTCACATTCCAGACGTGAAAGAGCTCATGGCTCGTGAGTCTGATAAAGCGCTCGTAGTTGCGCTGGGGCTGAAAACTCCAGCGATCGACCTGGTTCGTGACGCTGTTACGATGTTCGAGCCCGCCCCCTCGTCCATCGACCAGGTGGAGAATGAAGAGGTAGTGGCTATACGGGAGTGAGCCGAAGAAGTCGCGCTGAACCTCGACGATACGCCGCGTATCGGCCACGATGCGCGCTTCGTCTTCGTTCCCGTGACCCCAGAGGGCAATCTGGTGCGGAATATGGTCAACCTCGAACTGGAGCAGACGGTGGGTGCCGCACTCGATCGGCGCATCGACGAGCTCGTCATAGTCGCTGGCGCTGAAGATCGCATGCGTACGATCCCCACCAACCACCGCGGTGAGACTCGTCGTCACCTGCCAGCCCACTGCGGGTACGACGCTGAGTTGGAGGCGCTCTGCTGTACGTCCCTCAACGTACATGAAGAGTGTGGCGCCATTTAGGTAGCCGTGGCTACCGTCGAGATGGCTAGTGCGAACCGTCAGTTCATTGGCGTAGACCTGGTACGTAACCCTAAACTGGCTCACTCCACCCGTCTCAACACGCCAGGCGTCCTTTGCAACCTTGTGCCAGTGGAGGGGCCTACCGTCGAAGGTAGAGGCGGTGAAGGCTTGCACATGGCGAGCATAGTCGCGGATCATGTACGATCCGGGTGTCCAGGAGGGGAGTATGAGATCCTGGGCGGGAGCATCTACTCCATCCACCTCAATCTGCACATGGTAGAGGTGGCTGTGGGGGGCCGGCATACTCAGGGTGTAGCTGATCATGGGGCTGGACGACTCCTCAAAAACAAGCTTATGATCGGCGTGGAGGGCGCAGCCCTACACAAAACGAGCTTCGCTGGCGCCGGACGGCTATGACGGCGCAGCCGCAGCGGGAGGTGTGGAGGGCGCAGCCCTCCGCCAAAAACCCAACCTAGCCAGGGTGGCACCAAACGATTACACTGGCGCAGCCGGAATGGAAACACCCCTGAGTATACTATACTATCCCCCGCGGCCATGAAAAGGAGAACCGGATGTCCAGCGAGATCTGCTTCACGACTGCAACCGAACTTGCCGACCAGATTCGTACGCGCCAGCGCTCCTGTGCAGAGGTAATGGCAGCCCATCTGCACCAGATCGAGCGGCTCAATCCTCACGTTAACGCGCTGGTGACGCTGCTGCCCGAGCAGGCCATGGCTGCCGCCCATGCTTGTGATCAGGCCCTCGCTGCGGGTAAGGCCCCCACCGCCGAGGAGGCCCCCCTCTTCGGGCTCCCTGTGGCCCACAAAGATCTGGTGGATACCAAAGGTATCCGTACCACCTATGGCTCGCCCATTTTTGCCAACCATATACCCAACTTCGATGCACTCATCGTCGAGCGGCTCCGTGCGGCTGGGGCGATCACCATTGGGAAGAGCAATACCCCCGAGTTTGGTGCCGGATCACAGACCTTTAACCCCGTCTTTGGTGCCACACGCAATCCCTACAACCTCTCCATGACCTGTGGGGGGAGTAGCGGCGGTGCTGCCGTCGCACTTGCATGTGGCATGGTCCCTATCGCCGACGGCTCCGACGTCGGTGGTAGTCTGCGCAATCCGGCCAGCTTCTGTAGTGTGGTCGGTTTCCGCACCACGCCGGGGCGAGTACCGATCTGGCCCGACCAGACCCCCTACCTACCACTGGCGGTTGAGGGGCCAATGGCGCGTACGGTCTCCGACGTAGCGCTGATGCTCTCGGCGATGGCTGGGCCAGATCCACGTGCACCGCTCAGCCTGAGTGAGCCTGGGGCCACCTTTCGTCAGCCCCTTGCGCACGATCTCCGGGGCCTACGCTTGGCCTGGAGCCCAGATCTTGGTGGACTACCAGTTGAGCAGCGGGTCGCCGAGGTCTTCGCAACCCAGCGCACCACCTTCGCCGCGCTGGGTTGCCACGTCGAGGATGCCAGCCCTGATATGAGTGGCGCCGATGAGATCTTCCTCACCCTGCGTGCCATGCGCTTCGAGCTTAGCCTGGGCCATCTACTCGAACACCACCGTGATCAGTTGAAAGACACCGTTATCTGGAATATCGAAGCTGGACGGCGCCTCTCCGGTCCTCAGGTTGGGCGGGCTTTTGCTCTCCACGCCGCGCTACTGGAGCGGCTGCGCAACTTCTTCAGCCGCTACGATATGCTCATCCTCCCCGTGAGCCAGGTCGCACCGTTTCCTATTGAGCAGCCCTTCGTGCGCGAGATCAATGGGGTGGTCATGGGGAGCTACCTAGAGTGGATGCGCTCTTGCTCCTGGATCAGCGTCACCACGCAGCCAGCCCTAGCGCTACCGGCTGGCTTTACCAGTGATGGCCTGCCAGTTGGACTGCAGATCGTCGGGCGCCCCCGCGACGAACTGCGCATGCTTCAGCTCGCTTTTGCCTACGAGCAGGCTACCGCCCACCACACCCGTCGCCCAGCCATTGCTATCGCTTCAGATCGCAGCGCATAGGAGCTCTGGTGCTCAACACGGTGAACCGTTTCAGCGAACCGGCACTTACGGTGGGGGGAAGCCGCTAGTGCGTCACGTTCCCTCTATTCGTCGTCGGAGGTCGTGAGGCGCTCAGCCAGACGCACCGCGTTGAGCGACACATCAACCGTCAGTTGACCATAGTCGGCGAAGAGGACATCAAGGTACTCATGATCCTGCTCGATCCGACTGGCAACTACCTCGCCATAACCATAGGGCATGCAGAAGATATGGTTACCCGGCTGAAAGCGTGGGGTGGTGGGTGCAGCAGGCCGATGGCTAGTGGCTTTGCGCTGCTCCTGACGCTCGCGCTGGCGCCGCATCTGCTGGAGACGGGTAACCATTGCCGCTGTATCGGGCATCGTGGTAGCCTGCTCGACGAGTTGGGGCACTGGCGCGGTCTGAACCGGCGGTGGTGTTGGATTGGCATGGACCGCCTGGGGCGCCTGGCTGGGACGAGCTGGCTTGGTACGGGATGGGGGAACTTCTCTACCGAGGATGAGTGGGAGCCAACTGGTATCGACGCGGGCCACTGGCTCCAGGAGCCGATCGTGGTAACACTCCATGGCTACTGCGTACGCTAACGGCAGGAGCTCCTCCAGGGCATCGAAGAGCCAGACCGCTAGGCCATTGCCGCCTGGCTGGGCGTCGATCAGGTAGATCCGCTGGGCCGTACCATCATAGACCGGAACGAGTTCGCTCGGTGAGCAGAGACTACAGAGTGGAAGGGCCATGGCGAGTGACCAGCCAGCAAGTTGCGCACTGCTATTCAGGGCAACCGGCAGATCGATCCAGAGGGCGGGGGCACCCCAGCTGAGCTGGATCGGTGGGTTGATCACATACTCATTCGGTGCAGCGGTGGGGGTCGCTTCACGGAAGCCGTAGATCTCCTCATCGACCATCACCCGGCCCCAACAAATAGGCGTGCCACGCAGCTTGCGCTGGTCACGTTGCTCACGCACCTGCACGCTACAGCGACGCAGCGGGAGAGTACGTTGTGCCTCAGGGCTCTCCTGAAGGGTCAGTTCGAGTGCCTCATCGTCACGTTCGATCACGCGGTACCCACCACGTAGCGGTGGGAGTGCCGCACCCACGAAGCCCCAGCGGTCGAATGAGGTCTGATCGAGCTTGCCCAGACGTTGGCGTGCTTCATCGTAGAGGATGGCCGGTCTATTGCCGAAGGAGTGGAGATCAAAGTTGGCGTAGGTGTCACCAGCAGCAGGTAGGGGCTGCCAGGATGGTTCGGATCCGGGCAGTTGCACGAGTTGCTGCTGCTGTTCCAGGCGCGTGATCACGGATGCAGCACCCCACTGTTCAGCTTCAGCAGCACGGATCGGGCGCTCACTCGCGGCACAGAGCAGATGGTGTGCCTTCACATAGACGTTGTTTGGCGCGGCCACCCATGTTGGGGCGGGTGCATCGATGAGGGGAAGTTGGTCCTCCTGACGCAGAGCGGTGCGTGCTAGCACCACCTCTGCCGGATCATCACCCAGGATGATCACGGTCAGCCGTGCACCATCGCGACACTGTGCGATCGGAGCTGCGGCCTCATGTAGGCTCACCACAATCTGTACATCGGCGGGGGCAGGACGAGAGCTGATGCTTACGGCTGTCTCACCGGCTAGGCTGCGCAGCAGCGGTAGCTCTAGGGGTGCGGTGTTGATGTGAACCTTGGCTCCGGTAAGGGTGAGACTCCGAGCGACGACCAGGGCCTCGTGGAGCTGCCCAGCACTGGTGCGCCAGAGGGCTAGGGCAGAGGGCTCGCTTGAAGTATCTTCGGCACTGATGGTGCGCCATTCAACCGGAGCGAGTTGGGCGAGGGCAATATCTGCACCAACTACGGGGGCAAGCGTTGCCATGAACTGTAGCGCCTGCCCTTGGCCGCTGAGGCGTTGTGCGCGCAGGAGCAGCGCATGGAGGTGTACGGTCATCAGGCCGGTATAAGCATGGGCCTCAGCGAGCAACACGAGCCGTAGCCCTGCCCAGAACGGTGCCCAGGCTCGTAGATGGTGGTGGAGTAAGCGTTCGTGGAGGGTGTTAGGGGTACAGATGACGATACGAGCCGTGGTGGCTGCACGGCTGCCAGTACCAACAGTTACGCCGACACGCAACTGTTCGCCAAGAGCCTGACTCAGTTGGGCCAGTTCGGTAGCGTGAACATACGCGGTCTGCTCATCAGGGACAATCAGCAGGGCGTTCGCCGAGGTAGTTGTACGTAGCATCTCGATCATCAGAAGATGGGTCGTACGTCGCGCCGAGCGGCCACCAGTGAGTGCGAGTGCCTCACCACGGCGGAGGGCAGCAAGGGCAAGGGACTGGTGCTGGTAGAATGGTTCGCCCGTGAGCCCAACCCACGCCTGCAAGAGGGGCTGGCTAATCGCGAGATGGCTGATACGTGTTCCTGCACGCTCCGAAAAGAGGCGCACCGCAACAAGCGGGCTCTCACCGTGGCCACGCTGGCGAGCAAGGGTGTGCAGCGTCTCGAGAAGGTCAGCCATACGAGATAGAACTACGTCTGCATGAGTACATAGCTATGAAAACCGTTCAGAAGGCGATTGTAGCATACAAGATTGCCATGCGCTACCGCATGCACGGAGTGATGTACGCTCTCACGGAGCAATGGGCCTGGTTCCATAGATTACCAATCTGCGCGGACTGATCGGTGAGGCCCGCGCCCTCACTCCGCCCGAGGACTTGGCGGGCGTGCACCAGACCTACCTCGGTGCTCTCGCTCAACTCGAGCAGGTGGCGGTAACGGTCGAGAGCGCGGTAAGCTCGGGTGATCCGGCGCGCCTCCTCGAGACCGTACCGCTGCTCGCCGAGGTTGCGCGGCTGCTTACAGCGGCACAGGGGCTGATCGGGGGGTGACGATAGTGTTCACGCGTACCGAACATGCACGCACTGCAAAGGGCGTGGAGCGGCACATCCTCCGCGCACTCCTGCGTGCTCTGCATACCCCGAGCGTATCTTTCTCTGCCTACAGACGGTCTCATCCCAGAAGGCCTGTCCCTTCAACCCTCCCCACGGCTGAAAGGCACCACCTTATGGATTTTGACCTGAAGCGTAACCCACGGCTCCTTGCGGCGGCAGCCTGCTTTCTCCTCGGAGCGGCCCTGCTCCTCTTGAGTCTCTTGCCACGTCTGGGCCTACTCCAAGCAACCCCGCTACCCACGCCCGAAACGTTGGATGTAGGAGTGGAATTTGACAACGCGGAGCCTACTGATCCGACCGAACTAGTCGTCTACATTACCGGAGGCGTACGCTACCCCGATGTCTACCGACTGCCCGCTGGCACACGGGTGAAAGATGCCGTGCTTGCCGCAGGGGGGTTGCGCCCCGATGCCGCTGCTGACCAGATCAACCTGGCTGCACCCCTCGCTGATGCTGGTCACGTCCATATTCCCCTACGCAGTGATCCAGTAGCACCTGCTACCGATGCTACGACTGGTCAGGGGCTCCTCGATCTGAACCAGGCCTCGCTTAGCGATCTCGAAGAGTTGCCTGGGATCGGTCCAGCCCTGGCCGAGCGAATTGTTGCCAGACGTACGGAGGAGGGGCCCTTTCGCAGTGTGGAAGAGCTCCGGAGTGTCACTGGTGTCGGAGCGAAGCTCTATGCACAGATTGCGCCCCTGGTCACTGTTGGGCCATGATTGCTTCATCACAAAAGGGGTGAGCGGATATGCTCCGCTCACCCCGCTGATTCTCCTTCCTGACGGGCGATCGCCCTACTACTTTGTCACGAGCGGGACGTAGACCCGGTTGTTCAGGGCCACCGGCTCCGGTGCGCTTGGTACAATGCCCACCAGCGGATCGGGGCTGGAGGTTACACTCACGAGCGGTGCTGTTGGCGGGGTCTTGGTCTGGCTGATCCTCCCACGTGCCGATGCTGGTGCCGCCGCCGGATTTCCACCGATCGATACACTGATGCTGTAGGTGGCTGCCCTGTAGCCGTAGACCTCCACCTGGTAGATCCCTGTCTGGCTCGCCGTAATGCTCACCGTTTCAGCGTTACTCTCATTGTTGTTGCTGTAGCTGAGTGATGAATTGGGCGACCAGACGTAGAGATCGGCATCACCACTCTGCACCTCCAGATCGACCTGCAGAGATTGACCTGACGGTACCCGGTAGCGGTAGATGCGAGTCTGGCCCTGGAGGATGCTATCACTTGCCGGTGTATAGTTGAGGAGCCGTGCGACACCACTCGAGACGTTTCCGGCCTCGTCACGTGCACGCACCTGGAGGTAGCGCGCCCCCGGCTGTGACGATAGGGTCCATGGGTAGCGTTGTGGGCTACCCCCAAATGGCTGCCAGCGCGACTGGGCCACAGGCACCCAGTTACCGATGCCACTGAGGTAGACATACTCGGTTATGTAGGCGTGGCGCACCCCACTGACTGGTTCAGGCTCTGGGTCACTTGCCTCGACGCCCACAATGATCGAACGACTAGCCGTCGTCGCTGTGTCTCCACCGTCGATGGTGATAGCACCAACGATCGGCTTGGTCGTGTCAACCTCGGGGTCGGCCTCTGGTTCCACGACGATCGTGCGCTGGTAGACGTTGTTCTCCTCATCCTCCTCTGGGATGCTATTGTCTGGATCGATAATTGCGTAGATCGTCACTTCACCGGCGGTCTGGAAGGTCGTGGTGAAGAAGGTCGTGCTCTTCGGCTCGCTATCTGGGTCGAGAGGCTCAGTGAAGGTGGAGAAGAGTAGCGTGCCCGTGATCGGGTTGTCGCGGCGGAAATCGACTGAAACACCATCGTCCAAGGTTGCCGCCCCACCAGTGCGGCTCACGAAGAGGCCAAGGCCCACCTCCGCGCCCACACGCGCCGGTAGCGGATCAATCCAGAGCTGATCATCGCTACTCAAGAGATCGTCGTAGTCGGTCGAGCCATCATCATCCCGCTCCACGACCTGGAAGGCCTGCTCAAGGGTGGCCTCATCACCATTCGCGTTGATGACCACCACATCGTAGGTAGCTGGGCTCTGGTCAGCGGGGATCACCGCCAGGAGCTTCGACTCGTCGACAAACGTGGTGGCGAGTTCAGTATCGGTTGAAGCTACCACTGAATTGATAACCGGGTAGGGGTAGGGTGTGTTGTCATCGGTACGCAAGATCACCACTGAACTCGTGTCGAACTCCGTACCCTCGACCGTGAGTTCAATCGCACTGCTGTTGAAACCGGCACCAGGCGAAACCTGGCTAATCGTCAGTGCTGGGGTAGGTGTTGCGGTCGGGGTAGGTGTTGCGGTCGGGGTAGGTGTTGCGGTCTCCGTCGGAGTCTCAGTAGGGCTCTCGGTAGGGGTGATGGTCACCGTCCCGGTCGCGGTGGGAGTCACCGTCACCGTCCCGGTCGTGGTGGGCCCTGGAGTGGCCGTTCCCGTCGGGGTTGGGGTTATCGAGACGGACTGGAAGATGATCGAGTCGTGCATGCCAAAGCCGCTCTCCCCGATATTCCCAGCTTTATCGCGCAGCTGGAGGTAGACGGTGACCGTCTGTCCATCCTGTGGATCGCCAAGATCCCAGTCGGTGACCTCGGCACGGAATGGTTCCCACTCGATCCCAGCAAAGTTTGGCGTGCTGCTGATGCGCATTTCCAGGTCGCTAACCGGGTCACCCGGAACTGGTGCGACCTCCTGTTCGCCATCGTGTACATCGCCACTATCATCGGCGGTCAGTTGGAGGGTCACGGTAGTGTCACTCGTATGGGTCGCACCGCCGCTCATGAGGATCGTACCGCCCGGGGCGTAGGGATCTTCGCTGGCTTGTATGGGACTACTTACCAGTGTGGGGCCATAGACCTCTCCACTGGTTCCGTTCGCCGACGGTACCGCCTGGTAGATGTAGTTGGTACCTGGAACCACATCCAGATCCTCGAAGCTGCGTGAGCTCGTAATTGCCAGTTGCTCCCAATCGCTCAATGGTTTGCCTTGGTCGTCGACTGGGCGGCGGAAGATGGTGATGCTGCGGAGGCTACCCTGTTCGGGGGCACCGAACTCTAGATGGATGGCTGGGCGTCCCTGCGCATTCAGTTCGGGTTTCACCCAGAGGCCACTAAGGCGGGCGCGCTGATCATCGCTGCCATCGAGGAGGTTACGAACAGGTTTGCACTCAGGCGCTTCACTGCCGTCACTCTCACCACCAGCATCGGTATCAGGGTTACGCGGGTCACTACCGAGGCGGTACTCACAGAGCGCATCGAGTCCATCACGGTCGAAATCGCTATCGGCATCACCACTACTCTTGGGGTTGAGTCCGTTCGCACGCTCCCACCTATCGGGGAGACGATCACTATCATCATCAGCACCAGCCTCAATGGCGAAGCTACCCTGAGCCTCACGGCGAATTTTGCCCCTGCTCGCGTTGAGGTTCACCTGGTACGAGCCGATGACTGCGGGGGCATCGCCCTCTTTTTCATCGTTACTCGTCTGGTCAGCCCTAGAGGTTGTGGTGAAAAAGCCACCGTAGATGCCATCGTTACGATTGCCATCACCGCTGTTGCCATCATCACGGAGGGTGAGTGTGAAGAGCGTTCCGGTAGGGCTGGTAATTTTCGCAACGACGGTTGCATTGAGGATCGGTTTCCCATTGCCGACGAACGCAGCCTGGATCGGTACCCGCACACCCTGTGAGCGTTGATCGATGGGGGTCCCCACGAAGAGGTAGAGCTTGTAGTTTGAGCGCAGGGTTGGGCTCACGATGTAGGGTTGGAAGAGATTCTCCACGACCAGTCGCCATTCACCTACATCTGGCTTCTCGACAACCCAGACCTCGTTGGTGGCTGTTGGGGCAAGACGGCGTGCACTGCTTGGAACCGCCGTTCCATCAGGCTTGAAGAGTTTGACACTATGGCTGGTACTTCGGCTCTGCCAGGCGATGGAGAGGACGAGTTGATCCGTCGCATCATCGACGAAGAAGAAGTAGCTGCTCGACTTCTGGTCACGATTCTCCTGAACGTAGGTCTGGATACGTTGACGATCCGCGATCTGAGCCGCCTTATGGTCGTAGATCCGGCTCAGCGCATTGGCCCAACCAGTCGTCGTACTAGCCGGATTGGCGATCGCATCAGGATCTGCCTCAACGGGGAGTGCCAGCGGCACCGAGCCGCCTACCGTTGCGTAGTCGTAGCTCCCACCCGGTACCGAGGCTGCGATCTGTTGCATCAGCAGTTCGTTCGCCTCTGCGCCCAAGGCAATCGTGTGGATCGCACAGCCGTGCTGGGTTACATCGTTGCGGACATCTGCCCAGTAGGGTGCGTTATTCTCCTGACCGTCAGAGAGGAGCACGAAGCTACACGCATTGATCCCCGGTTTACCACTGGTCGCATACTCATCTGCCGCGAGAGCCATGCCGGCACCGATGCTGGTGAGGCCACCTGGGGTCTCGGTGTTCATATCAGCGATCAGTGCGGCACGGTTACTAGAGACAGGGGCGAGCGGCTCACGCAGCTGTGCCGTATCATCGAAGCGTACGTAGCCACCCTGATCGTTGTCGGAAAGCTCATTGGCGAGCAGGATGGCTGCATTGCGGGCTGCGACGATCTTGTTGTCGTCTACCATGCTACCGGAGCGGTCGAGGATGACGACCACATCCTGGGTGCGTTCGACGTAGAGGATCGAATCTGCCTTACTGTCGGTATCAGCATCGATCAGTTCGACGTTCAGGTCGTAGAACTGGCCATTCTGTGCACCATCCGCGCTATCGGGCGGCTGGACGAGGAGCCAGTAGTCATCCTGTACGTAGGCCGAACTGACGATTGTTGCCGGAAGCGTGGTTCCACCCTGTGAGAGGTTCACCTGGAAGTCGGTTGCCCTCAGGCCAGCAACCGGGGAGCCGTCTAGCCCTTCGACGCGGACGCGGGTGATGAAGGTACGTGGGTTGTCGGCGGTACCAACCATCTCGAAGGCTGAGGTCGTAGGACTTTTGATACTGATGGTCGGCTCAACACACCGCACACCGACATTCGCCGAGCCCCCGGTATCAATTGCACTGACAATCCCAGCGATACGGCTGTAGGAACCGGTGCGTAGGGTGCGTACAAAACTATCGCTGTAGGAGCTCCAGTATTGGGGGATGGTGGAAGCGGTGGTGACAGGGAGGACGCTGAAGCCGTAGGAGGTGCCGCCACCGTTGAAGCTGAAGGCGACAAAGGGACAGATACTCGCTGGGTTCACAACCTCGTAGTAGCGTGTCGAGCGGGGGTTCATTCCTGGGCTGTAGCTGAGCGGGCTCGGAATGGCATTGATCACCTGATGGCCACTCAGGGCGTTCGTTACTGCAGGGTTGCTGATCTCAGTATCAAGGAAGCGCAAGCGTGGATTGGTAGGGCTGTAGCGATGGGCGTAGAGGGCAAGCGCGTAGTCGATATAGTCCTGGCGAAACGTGCTCCCTTTGGCCGTAATAAAGTTGCGCAGGGCCGTGAGTTGATCCGGTGCGCTGCTGAGTTGGACGTAGAAGTCGCGCAGCGCCGACCAGCCGATCACCGGGTTGGTATCGCCCGAGAGGCGGTACTGATCCATGAGCCAGGTCCACCAGAGGACACTGCGGTAGTTGGTGGTGCTCAGGTCTGCAGTGCGATTATTATCAGTGGTCAAGAGACCATTCACTTCAGGGATAAAGAGGTGCCCGGTATCGGCGTCGAGATCGGTATTGACACGATCCTCGATCGCCCGTGAGATCCCCTCACCGTAGAAGTCGTGCCAATTGGTGGCGCCCCAGTAGTTGAACTGGAGGAGGTGCTGGATCTCGTGGAAGGCCAGAACGCGCTTCGTGAGCAGATCATTGTTATCGATCCAATCATCCTCGACATTGATGCTGCTCGAGTTGGGGACACCACCGGCACGTGGATCTTCCGCAATGTAGATATTCATGCTCACGACACTGGTGGGCAGGAACTGCAGATTGCGATCGGCGTAGAAGCGCATCGCACGCTCAGCCTCTTCGGCCATCGCCACCGCATTCAGATTATTGCCATTCGCGTCATCCCCATTGGTGATGGCATGCTCGCAGCGACCAGCGGCGTTTTCTCCGGCATTGCAGCGGTTGAGGTTGACCGCACTATCAGTCTCGGTATAGTAGGTATTGACGGCGTAGTTGATGCCGTTGTGGCTGAAGGGGCGGTTGTAGCACTGGTCGAAGGTGACATCCTTGCCCCGGATGTTGATCGTTCTGGGTAGGCTACAGCCGGCCTGCTGCGGCTCAGTCGGTAGCGACGAGTCTATCTCGCCATCAGGGCCATCGATCAGAGGGGTGAGGGGAAGCGTAGTGGGTGGAGGATTAGTCTGACCTGCTTGGGTAATGGATTGGCTCAGTGTGGAGGCGAGCAGAACGATGATGAGCGTGAGAACGACACCCAACCTGCTTGATATGCGCATACCAACCTCCTTTGTCCGGTGAGTGGCGGGACGGGCGAATATGAACCAAGGAGTTGTGCCTCAGGCCATGAGGTAAAAATCATGGAGAGATTGGGGAATTATACCCTAAAACCTGAATGTGAGGAGTATGGGTGTGCCGCATCGCGCTTGACATTCACCCACAACGACATAAAATAGTGTTATAAATACACTAATAATGAAGGAGCCGTGGGTCATGCAGGAGCAAGCCGAACGCTACGATGTGACGCGCTACGAGCGCCCCTCGGTGACCGTCGATGTCGTCATCTTTACGCTGATTCACCAGGAGTTGCATGTCCTGCTCGTCCAGCGGCGTAACTGGCCCTTTGAGGGCTGTTGGGCCATCCCTGGTGGTTTCGTGGATATGGATGAATCTCTTGAGTGGGCGGCTCGGCGTGAGCTGGAGGAGGAGACGGGGGTCCGCGACGTCTACCTCGAACAGCTCTACACCTTTGGTGAGGTTGGGCGCGATCCGCGTACGCGGGTGATCAGTGTGGCCTACATTGCCCTGGTCCGTGCTGATGTCCAGCAGATTCGGGTCAGTGAGGAGAGCCACGCTGTGCGCTGGTTTCCCGTGCGCACGCTCCCAGAGCAGCTAGCCTTTGATCACGCGCAGATTCTTGCCTATGCGATCGGGCGTCTGCGCTCTAAGCTCGAGTACACCACCCTGGCGTTCCAACTCCTCCCCGAACAGTTCTCGATCCTTGAGCTCAAGCATATCTACGAGCAGATCTTGGGCGAGAAGTTGGATAAGGGGAACTTCTACCGCAAAATCAAGGAGGCCGATCTTTTGGAAGAGGTACACGTGGTACGCGAGGAGCGTAAGGCCCGCGGGCGACCCACCCAGCTCTGGCGCGTGCGTCGTGATCGGGCTCTGGAGAAGCAGTTTGTCTTCCGCTGGCGCGAGGATCGGCTGGAGCGCGGCGGGTAGTTGTACTGCTTCAGTACGTTAGCAGATCTTGCCCCCACCCCACCCCCGTTGGGGAAGGGAGCCGGCCCCCCCAGCGCGGCCTATGCGACTAGAACCCCTCGGGGGCACGGTAGCGCTCGAGATTCTGGAAGCGCGTGGTACGTGCCTCAAAGCGGAGCGGAATGATGCCCAGGGGGCCATTGCGGTGCTTGGCCACGTGTATCTCCGCAATCCCCTTCTTGTCCGTCTCCTTGTCGTAGAGCTCCTCACGGTAGATGAACATCACGATATCGGCATCCTGCTCGATGCTATTCTTCACCACGATGCCATTGGCGATGAAGTTGTGGTGTTCGTCAACCGTGAGATCATAGACGGCCATGCTCCCTTCATGCACAACTGTGGCAACCTCTTCCCAATCGATGTCGCCGATGGTAGCCACGGCCTCACTGTTCGGTGCATGGGGAATAGCGATGCGCCAACCCGGCTGCAGCTGATCGAGGCGCTGCCAGCCATCAACCGTCAGAAACTTGTGGTGCGCAGTAGCACGAATCGTATGCCCAAGCCTGGTGGTCAGTCGGTAGACTGGCTGTACCCCACTACAGAAGGCATTCGTTACCGGGCGTCGTTCCAGTTGCCAACTGCTCAGGTTGAGGGCCAGGACGTTGAAGCCACGCTGCCCAACCAGGCTGTCGATCCGCACCTGGCGCTCTTCGTCGGGCAGGTAGATCAGACTCTCACCGGCGAGGCAGCCCGACTCGCGGAGATCCGACAGCATCGGTACGTGGCTCTGGCGCCCTTCGACGGCCCGCGAAAGCTGAGAGAGGGCGATCACCGGCACGTTCAGCTCACGGGCCAGTGCCTTCAACCCACGGCTGATCTCGCCTACTTCCTGCACACGGTTATCGCTCCGCCGTCCCGACATCAGCTGCAGGTAGTCGATCACCAGGAGATCACAGCCCGCCTCGGCCGCCAAACGACGCGACTTGGCCCGTACCTCGGTGATACTCAGCCCCGGGGTATCTTCAATGTAGATCGGCAGCTCAGAGAGGAGCCCCATGCCCTCAAAGGCGAGGTTGAGCTCGTCGGTACGTAGGTTCCCGGTACGCAGGCGCTGCATATCGATACCCGTATGCATAGCGAGGATGCGCTGCACGAGCTGATCGCGACTCATCTCGAGGCTAAAGATACCGACGGTAGCACGGCTCAGGGAGGCAACGTTGTAGGCGAGCGAGAGGGCCAAGCTCGTCTTCCCCGCACTTGGCCTCGCTGCCAAAATGATCAGGTCGGAGTCCTGGAGCCCACCGGTCAAGGCATCGAGATCGGTATACCCGGTTGCCACACCAGCAACTTCACCTCGGCGCTCCTGGAGTGATTCGATCTGGGTGAAGAGGGTATTGACAATCTGGCCAATTGGCACGAAGTCCTGGTTGCTACGCCGATGCGAGACGGCAAAGAGCGCGGACTCCGCCTTGTCGAGGGTCGTCTCCAGCGAGTCTGCCTCGTTGTAGCCAAGGGCTGCGATCTTCGCCCCCGTCTCGATCAGGCGGCGTAGAATAGCGGTGCGCTCGACCGTGCGACCGTAATACTCCACGTGAACGGCTGTGGGAACCTCTGCTGCCAATTCACCGAGAAACGCGATGCCACCGACGAGATCGAGCCGCTCCTGACGACGCAGTTCAGCCGCAACCGTAGCGAGATCGGGAGGCTCACGGCGGTTGTAGCAGGCGAGCATGGCCTCGTAGATCAGCGCATGCTTCTCGAGATAGAAGAACTCGGGCAGCAGCCAGGCAGCGACGGCAATGATCGCTTCGCGTTCGAGCAAGATGGCGCCAAGCGTTGCACGCTCAGCTTGAAGGTCGAAGGGTACCGGGCGCTCCACCACGCCTCCTCCTACTCTCCACCATGTCTCCCCGGCTTATCGACAGCTTGTCCACAGTGGGCCGAGAAATGCGATGTGCCGCGGCAACTGCCGCGGCACACCTCTCACCATAGATTGCTACTGATCGTTCGTAGTGACTACTCGCTCCGGACCACCACCGTGATCGTTGGGGCGATACCAGCGGCTAAGCGCACGCTCACGTCAAAGCTCCCGGTACGCTTGATCGGCTCATCAAGCTCGATCTTGCGCCGGTCAAACTCCATGCCGAGCTGCTCACCAAGGCGCTCGGCGATGTCGGCACTGGTCACTGAGCCAAAGAGACGATCCTGCTCGCCAACCTTGGCCACAAAGGTGAGGGTACGGCCGTTGATCCGTGCGGCCATGGCCTCAGCATCGCGGCGCGAGGCTTCGGCACGGCGGCGCTGCGTCGCAAGACGCTCCTCAACCTCCCTGATCCGTCCCTGGGTGGCAATGACGGCAAAGCCCTTGGGAATGAGATAGTTGCGTCCGAAGCCACCAGTAACATCTTTGAGATCACCCGCTTTGCCCAGATGCTCAACATCCTGGACAAGCAGAACTTTCATCTTTGCTCCCACGCGCGCGCTCCTTCATAATCTTCTGAATGGGACAAGCTTCCTGGGTATCTACTTGTTCACCCTTCTCCCTGGCGGAACCAAGGTTGGGTTGGGTGAAGGGCTTCGCCCTCCACACGTCCCGTACGCCGGTCACGCCTGCCTGGGATCACCGAGCGCCTGCTCGGTGTCTTTGGGGACTGGTCACACCCGTGTGAACCATGCGTTACCCCAGCGGTGAACCGTTGCGCGGCAAAACCTTTTCACAGCGGCCCGTATAGTACCATGGCCGTGGGGGCACGTCAACGCCTTAGGGGGCAAGGCGTGTGATCGACCAGCCCTCGTCGTGCCGTTGGTAGCAGATACGGTCGTGGAGCCTACTTGGTCGACCCTGCCAGAACTCCAAGCGCGCTGGCGCCACTCGATAGCCACCCCAGAAGAGTGGGCGTGGCGGTTCCTCGGGGCCAAAGCGCTCAGTAACCGCAGCGAGCCGGGCATCAAGCTCGGCTCGCCCAGCGATCACCTGGCTCTGCGGCGACGCCCAGGCTCCCAGCCGGGCAGCAATGGGGCGACTGGTAAAGTAGTTCGTCGACTCGGTGGCCTCCACGCGGGCAACGCTCCCCTCAATACGCACCTGGCGCTCGAGATCGCTCCAGAAGAAGAGCAGTGCAGCCGCACGCTGCTGTTCGAGCTCCTGTGCCTTCCGGCTCTCATAGTTGGTGAAGAAGACAAAGCCGCGGCTATCAAAGCTTTTGAGCAGCACGATGCGCGCTGACGGCTGCCCGTTGGCGCCAACCGTCGCCAGGGTCATCGCATTCGGCTCACGTAGCCCCGCGGTAACTGCCTCATGGAACCAACGTTCGAACTGAACCAGTGGGTCGGGGTCTACATCACCCTCGTCGAGCCCCCGTAGCGTATACTCTTTGCGTAGATCTTGCATGCTCTCTATCCTACTCGCACTCATCGCTGTTTGCAAGCTGATGCAGCCTCGCGTACAATCAGCATCGCCGCCGCAGCACCCGATGAGCATTACGTGTTGGCCATGAGCTATACCATCTTCATGATCGCCTCAACCAGCTTCTTTTCCGACTACGGAAACCATGTACGGATCTGGGAAGAGGCGCGCGCCATTCAGCAGCGGGGCCACCGACTGGTCTTGGCAAGTTACCATAATGGCGATGACATGCCTGGCCTCGATATCAGACGCTCATGGGATGTCCCTTGGATCAAGCGTGCAGTGGTCGGCTCATCGCGCCACAAGCTCTACCTTGACGTAGGACTGGGTTGGCGGTCGCTCCGCGTGGCCCTTGCGCTACGTCCCGATCTGATTCACTGCCATACCCACGAGGCGGCAGCCATAGGCATGCCGCTGCGCCAACTGCTCGGTGTCCCCCTGATCCTCGACTACCAGGGGAGCATGACGAGTGAGATGCTTGATCATGGCTTTCTTAGCCCGCACAATCCACTCTACACACCGCTCATCCGCCTCGAGCGGATGCTCAACCGTGGTGCCGATGCGGTGATGACCTCAACTCACAATGCTGCTGCCCTGCTGCGTGCCGAGGGCGTCGTGCCCGAGCAGCGCATCCACGCGATCCCCGATGGTGTCGACACCACGCGCTTTCGCCCCTTCGACGGTTCGGCAAGTTGGACAGCCCAGCGCGCCGAGTTGCGTGCACAGCTTGGGATCCCTCCAGACCGCCGAATCGTTGTCTATATTGGCCTCCTAGCGCCCTACCAGGGAACCAATCTGCTCATTGAGGCGGCCCGCCTACTCGCTACCCGCCGACCAGAGATCCACTTCCTGATTATGGGTCACCCAGACCCACAGAGCTACGCTCGTTACGCGGAGAGTTTGGGTGTCGCTGACCATGTTACGCTACCAGGACGGATTATCTACCGTGATCTGCATAGCTACCTCGCTCTCGGTGAGGTGGCTGTGGCGCCTAAGATGAGCCTCACTGAGGGAAATGGCAAAATTGCCAACTACATGGCCATGGGTCTGCCCACGGTCGTGTTTGATACACCGGTCGCACGGGAGATACTGGGTGACACTGGCCTCTACGCACGTCTGGGTAGTGTCGAGGATCTCGCACACGGCATCGAGCAGCTACTGGATGATCAGGATCTAGCTGCACGCCTCGGGGCTGCCGCACGTCAGCGTGCCGTAGCAGAGTTGTCTTGGGAGCGGGCAGCCCAGATGATTGAGATGATCTATGCTGATGCGCTCGCTCGTCGTCATGGACGGTAGCGGTAGTCATTCACTATGGTCTCAGGACGATGCGCCATCCAGGGCAAGTATCGTTGCCAGTAGCACGTGTGTGCCGGCGATGCACTGCTCGGGGAGGGTCTCCTCACCGGGTGCATGGCTCACCCCACCGATGCTCGGCACAAAGATCATCGCTACCGGGCCGAGGGCTGCCATACACATGGCGTCGTGTCCAGCACCGCTGGCCATGGTCATGTGGGGGAGCGCGAGGCTCTGAGCAGCTGCCGCAACCAGATCCATCAGCCGGGGGCTGCAGCGTACCGGTGCTTTGCGCGACTGCTCCTCAAAGCTAGCGCCCCGGGCCAGGGCCAGTTGACCGAGCTCCTCTGCAGCGGCGGCGAGGCACATCTCGTCGAGTCCGCGCAACTCTAGTCCAAGTCGCACCAGCCCCGGAATGACATTCGGCGCATTTGGTTCGACCAGCATGGTACCAACCGTACCCACGAGGTGGTGAGCGATAGCCACCCTACGCACACTCTCCACAAAGGGTGCAGCCATAACCAGAGCATCGGCACGTCCAGCCATCGGTGTGGTTCCGGCGTGGTTGGCCACGCCGCGAAAGGTAGCAGCGTAGCGCCTGATACCGACGATACCCTCCACGATGCCGATTGCCCTACCCATCGCCTCAAGCTGCCCACCCTGCTCAATGTGTAGTTCGAGATAGGCGGTGATAGCACCAGGCTGCCGAGCCACGCCACTCAGCCCTGCCGGGTCGCCACCCGCCTCAGTCAGCAGTTCAGCTACGGGGCGCCCATCCCAGGCGGAGGTAGAGCCTGAGCGGGCAGTGAGTCGGGTTCAGCATGGTTGGTGCGACGCTTTGGCCGAAGATCTCGATGAGGCCCTGGCCCGCTGCCGGGCCGCCCAGAGTCGTGGGGATCCCTACGCCGTGGCCCTGATCGGTAACGCTGCTGAGGTCTACACGGAACTGGCCCGCTTGTCTGCGTGCCGCTGGGTATCTGGGCCACCCGCCATGTCAACCTAGCCCAGTACGTCATTAATGCCGTCGGGGCCTTGCGGCTCATCCCGAGCCTCGCCATTCTCTTCCTGGCCCTACCCTACCTCGGCACGGGCTTCGGGCCGGCCCTGATAGCTCTGACCGTACTGGCCCTCCCACCAGTATTGATCAACGTGTATGCCGGGATCCTCAGCGTTGATCGTGCGGTTGTTGAGTCTGCACGTGCCATGGGGATGACGCCACGCCAGCAACTGCTCCAAGTGGAACTGATCCTGGCCTTGCCAGCGATCATTGCCGGGGTGCGCACGGCCGCGCGCTGATCGGGGCTGGCGGACTCGGTATCTTCATCACTCGTGGCTTCGCCATCTTTGAGCCGCGGATCATGCTCGTTGGTGCAATCCCTGTGGCCGTGCTAGCCCTCATGAGTGAGGTGATCCTCGGCAGCGTCGAGCGTTGGCTCTCCCCTGCTCAGCGCAGCCGTGCATCATAGCGTCTACTCCCGAATAGTCAGGAGAGTTCATGAAAAACGTGTTAGGTTCGCTCCGCGCCCCGTGTTTCCACTGCTGGTCGTAATGGTGCTGCTTGCCGCCTGTGGCGGTGGTAGCGCAACTGCACCCACTGCTGCCCCTGCGGCAGAAGCCACCGCCGCCCCCACAGGCTCCGGCAAGCCGATCACGATTGGCTCGAAGAACTTTACCGAGGCGATTCTCGTTGCCGAACTGTATGCACAGGTACTCGAAGCCAACGGCTTCAGCGTCGACCGCAAGTTCAACCTTGGTGCAACATCGATCGCCCAGGCGGCACTCCAGAGTGGTGACATCGACGTAACGCACGATATCGAAGAGGCCCTACGCCTAGCCGACCGCATCATCGTGATGAACCAGGGACGCATTGTACAGGTAGATGCGCCCCTCGCCCTGCTCACCCGCCCCGCCAACCGCTTCGTCGAGCAGTTGACGGGTGCCGATGATCTCCTACGAGCCCTAAGCCTCATTCCCGTGGGTGCAGCCCTCAGCGCTACCCCACCCGCGCCTGGCTCTGCCCCCACCACCGATCTGACGCCCCTGGGTCCGCAGGACAGCTTGCGCTCCGCCCTGATCCGGCTCTTGGCCAGCCCTGAGGCTAGCCTCCCGGTGGTCGATGAGGGGCGCGAGGTTGGGCGCCTGACGCTGGAAACGTTGCGGGCGATGCTCCCGCGTAGAGGAGGGGAAACTTGGTCTACCTGATCGAGCATTGGGACGACGTTGGCCAACTCATGCTTCAACACCTCTGGTTGACGGTCTCGGCCCTTGGGATAGCGACGGTGATCGCGTTTCCCGTTGGACTTCTACTCGCCCGTGTGGCCTGGCTGCGCGGGCCGATCCTTGGCCTCCTCGGTGTGCTCTACACCATCCCAAGCCTCTCGCTACTGGTACTGCTGATCCCTATCCTACGCCTGGGTTACTGGCCGGCAGTTGGTACCCTGGTGATCTACGCCCAGCTCATCCTCGTGCGTAACATCGTCATCGGGCTGAGCGGTGTCGACGCGGCGATTGTTGAAGCAGCTCGCGGTATGGGCATGAGCGACTGGCAGCGCCTGCTGCAGGTGGAGCTACCCCTGGCCATGCCGCTACTACTGGCAGGCCTGCGCATTGCTACCCTGTCGACGATCGCCATCGCCACAGTGGCGGCCTTCGTCAATGCAGGAGGGTTGGGCACCCTACTCTTCGATGGGGTGCGCAGCAGTAATCGCGAGAAGATTGTCGCCGGGGCAATTGCGGTCTCCGCCCTTGCGATCGCCGCGAATGCGCTCCTGCGCCGCGCCGAAGTCTGGGTCTCCCGTGGGCTCCAATGAGCGACGGTGCCCCTCGCGTGGCGACACCGTTACCCATCAAGGGTGGCTCAGGAGCCGTCGCGTCTGGCAGCGCTGCTCTCGCCGAACAGGGCTTCCCAGGAGCGGAGTGCCCGCAGGTGGGCGGTCTTCTTGACCTGATGGTTCTGCATCCGCAGCAGTATCCCGTCCAGCAACCGCACAGACTCCGCAATGTACGGCCCCTTGTTGAGCATCACGCACTCGGCCCGGGCGGCGAGCGCCGCATCGCTAACTTCGGCGCGCGACGGCAAGCCCTCTCTCGTCAGACTCTCCAGTACCTGCGTCGCCCAGATTACCGGCGTGTGAGCCGCTTCGCACAACCAGAGAATCTCCTCCTGCATCTCAGCCATGCGCTCGTAGCCCAGTTCCACCGCTAAGTCGCCGCGCGCAATCATTACCGCGCTTGGCTGGTGACCAGCAGCCTGAACAATCAGCGCTGGCAGCTGCTGCACTGCTCGGCGGGTTTCGATCTTCAGTACTAGCGCTGGCGGCCTCCGGTCGCTCACATGCTCGGCAAGAGCTTCCTGGAGCAGAGCGACATCCCCAGCCGATTGCACAAATGAGTAGCCGACCATATCGGCGTGCTGGGCGACCAGGGCGAGGTCGGCTCGATCTTTCGCGGTGAGGGGAACGATCTCGAGGTCGGTTCCCGGTAGGTTGAGGCCCTTGGCAGAGCGTAGCTTCTTGCCCTCCGGCGGCGCATGGGTGATGACGAGCAGCGCGCCGTCGTCCCGCAACTCCACGACTCGCGCGCCGATCTGCCCATCATCGAACCAGACCTCCGCGTTGAGAGTGAGCTGGCCTACAACTCCTGGAATGGTCGACGCAACTCTGGGGAGATCTGTCGCCTCGGACGATCCGAGGTCGTGCACTAGCAGGATGCGATCATCAGTGAAGAGACGATCCCCGGACTCCTTAGCGGGCCGAACCGTGCGTACCTTAGGGCCGGCTAAATCCATCAGGATGCGCAGGCGCCGTTCACTACCGACGCACTGTTCCGCCCGACGTATATGCGCAACCATTGCCTCCCACACCTCCGGCGAGTCGTGGGCACAGTTGATCCGCACGCACTCTGCCCCGGATTGTAGGATTGTCTCGGCAAACAGTGGGCTCTCAGCCGCCTCACTCGGCACCGTGACCATAATGCGCGTGCTGCGCCCGCTGAGGCTGGAGCCAAAGAGGGTCGCGGCCTCCCGTGCGATCGCCTCCCGACCAGCAGTGAAACTCGCACTACTGGGGAAGGAGTAGACGCCAGAGGTAGCTGAACCTGTCGCGCTGGCGAGTAGTGCCATGAGGGCATCAAAGGTGGCGAGCACATGGGCCTCACTGCGACCCAGGGATGAGAGCCCACGCAGGGCAAGGTGCTCCTGGAGGGGCCGTAGATCGTGGCGGCGTAGGGCGAGGTAGTAGGCTAGGTTGCGCGCGGAGGGTAGAAAGGTCGGGCGGGTAATGGTAGGCTGCCACTCGTTGATCAGGGCGTTCCCATCGTTCAGTAGGTCGGCGCGAAGCATACGTATGGTGGCGTGGAGTTGCTGCAAGTCGTCACTGACCTGCGGCCACTGCTCGGTATCAGCTATGTCCATACGCTGTTCCTTGATAAAGTTGGTGCAGTGGAAGGTGGAGTGTGCTGTAGGAGATGGTGTGGAGAGCGTAGCCCTCCACACCATCTTGTCATGCCCCGACATCCTAGGCGTCCTCAGACTCCTCGTCCTCAGACTCCTCGTCCTCAGACTCCTCGTCCTCAGACTC
>CAIWUD010000539.1 GCA_903915775.1 uncultured Chloroflexota bacterium
ATCAACTGGGGCCCCTGGGCGGAGGTGGGGATGGCTGCGGGGTTGGAGCGCTCGCTGCAGGCGCAGGGCATGGGAATGATCCCACCTGCGCAGGGACGCCAGCTCCTCGGCTACCTGCTCCAACGCACGGAGGAGCTCCCCAGCCAGGTTGGGGTCCTCCCGCAGCGTACGCCGCAAGCTATACCCTCAACACGGGAAACGCTCCGCTTCAACCGTCAGGCGTACGCGAGACATTCGCCGGATGAGCAGCAGGCACTAATCGTCGCCCTCCTCCAACAGACCCTGATGCGGGTTGGGGGCTTCTCTGTGGAGCAGGTATCGCTCACCGAAAGCTTGCTCACCATCGGGATCGACTCGCTGATGGCGGTTGAGTGGCGCATGCAGATCGAGCAACTCTTTGCACTGCGCCTTCCACTCTCACGCTTCCTTGAGGGAGGCAGTCTGAACACTATAGCGCTGCTGGTGATGGAGCTCCTTGCACAGTGGGGAGATCAACAAGTAGTGCAGCAGCTGCAACCTCCCGGTACGCCGAGGATCGATGTGGACGCCCTGTTCCTGTCGGGTAGTCACCCTGATGGCAATGATCCAGACGGGCGTGGTGAGGACGATGACGATGCTACATTTGTGAGGATAACCGTATGAGTGGCGCGAATATCCTGTACCAACACTTCATCCTCCGTGGAATTCGCCTCTGGGTCGAGCAGGGAGAACTTGAGTGCACGGGTCCCAAGAAGTGGATGACCCCCGAGTTTATTGAGCTCTTGAGGCAGCAGAAGGCGTCATTGCTCGAGTTGTTGTGCGGCTCACGGACCATCCCCCTCTCCTACGGGCAGCAGGGGCTCTGGACAATTCAGCAGCAGGAGCCAGACAACAGTGCCTACACCGTCTCGATCGCCATCGCCGTCCATGGTCAACTCAACCGTACCCTCCTGCGCACGGTGATCCAGTTGCTCGTCAACCGTCACGAATCCCTACGCACCCGCTTTGTCTGGCAGGATGAACAGGTCGTCCAGCAGATCCTGGGTTACCAGCTGGCTACGATCGAGGAGATCCCTGCAGTCGGTTGGAGTGACGCTGAGCGTGACGAACAGCTCCGGGTGCTGCATGAGCGCCCCTTTGACCTTGCCCAGGGGCCCCTCTTCCGCACGACAATCCTGCAGCATAGCCCCGAGCAGCACACCATCCTCCTCTCCGTCCACCACATCGTGGTTGATGGCTGGTCGATCTACCAGCTTATCGATGAGTTGTTGACTTTTTACCGCGACCTGCAGGCGGGGCAACCGGTGGATCTGCCCATCATCACCCAGACCTACGCCGACTACGTGGTGTGGCAGCGCGACCTGATCCAGCGCGACGAAGCACGCCTCTGGGCCTTCTGGCAGGAGCAGTTGCAGGGGGAACTCCCGGTGCTGCAACTCCCCACCGACCACCCACGGCCAGCCATACGTTCACTTCGTGGCATCAGCCACCCAGTGAAGATCCCGGTAGCTCTCACCACGCGCTTGAAAGAACTCGCCAAGCAACAGCAGTGTACGCTCTACACCCTCCTGCTCACGGCCTACCAGTTGCTCCTCGCCCGGCATACCGGCCAGGAGGAGATCTTGGTCAGTCTTGCCACCGCCGGGCGTTCGAGCCCGACACTACGCGAAGTAATCGGTTATCTGACCTCTCCCGTAGTGGTGCGTACCACCTTTACTGGCAATCCGACCGTTGCTGAACTGCTGGCCCAGGTAAAAGTACGGACCCTTGCTGCCCTCGACCACCAGGACTACCCGTTTGCCCGGTTGGTAGAGCAGCTGAACCCATCCCGCGACCCCAGCCGCACGCCGATTGTGCAGAGTGGTTTCGTGCTCCAGCGTTCCCACCGCAGTCAGGAACAGTTCCAAATGAGCGGGGGCTCCCCGGTAGCCAACCTGCAGGTACGTCTCATCCCCCTCCCACTCTTTGCAGGACAGGAGGATATTGCCCTAGAGTTGATGGAGACCGGAGAGGGCTTGCATGGAGACCTGAAGGGGAGTGCGGATCTCTTCACCCCAGCGACCCTGGAGCGGATGGCCGCACGGCTCTACCACATGCTGGAGGCGCTCACCCAGGATGACATGCTGCAGCGGCCAATCGCCCAGGTGCCTATCCTGCCGGCAGCCGAGCGGGAGCAGTTGCTCGTCACCTGGAATGACACGGTGGCCAACTACCCGCAGGCGTGCATCCACGAACTGTTTGAAGCCCAGGTAGCGCGGACACCGGATGCGGTCGCGGTCGTGTGTGAAGAGCAGCAACTGAGCTACGCGGAGCTGAATGCGCGGGCGAACCAGGTGGCCCACCAGCTACAGGCGCTGGGTGTCGGCCCTGAGGTGCTGGTGGGCCTCTGCGTGGAACGCTCCCTGGAGATGGTGGTAGGGCTGCTAGGCATTCTCAAGGCGGGTGGGGCCTACGTGCCACTGGACCCGAGCTACCCCCAGGAGCGCCTCGCCTTTATGCTTGAAGATGCTGCGGTGTCCGTCCTGCTGACCCAGGCGCACCTACATGCCACCCTGCCCACGACTGACGCGCAGGTCATTTGCCTGGATGCCGATTGGCCAACAATTGCCGCACAGCCCACGACCAACCCGGTGAGCGGGGTACAGCCCGACCACCTCGCCTACGTCATCTACACCTCGGGGTCGACGGGTACGCCAAAGGGGGCCCTGGTTACCCACCAGAATATCACTCGCCTCTTCTCGGCCACCGACCCCTGGTTCGGCTTTGGCCCCCAGGATGTCTGGACCCTCTTCCACTCCATTGCCTTCGACTTCTCGGTCTGGGAGCTCTGGGGTGCCCTTGCCTACGGTGGTCGGCTCATCGTCGTTCCCTACTGGGTCAGTCGCTCGCCAGATGCCTTCGCCACCCTCCTGCAGCACGAGCGGGTCACCGTGCTCAACCAGACGCCCTCCGCCTTTCGGCCGCTGATAGCAGTACTCGAGGCGGTTGCGCCAACGTCCTTGGCACTGCGCTACGTCATCTTTGGTGGTGAGGCCCTGGACATCCCCAGCCTGCGGCCATGGTTCGAGCGGTATGGGGAGACGACTCCACGCTTGGTCAACATGTACGGGATCACCGAGACAACCGTGCACGTGACCTACCGCCCACTCACCTGGGGTGACCTAGAGAGTCCAGCGAGCGTTATCGGTGGCCCCATTCCCGACCTGGGCCTGGTTCTGCTCGACCAGCAGGGGCAGTTGGTGCCGATTGGGGTGCCCGGTGAACTCTATGTTGGTGGGGCAGGGGTCTGTCGCGGCTACCTGAACCGCCCCGAGCTCACGGTGGAGAAGTTCATTGCCAACCCCTTTGGCCCAGGGAGGCTCTACCGTACGGGGGATCTCGCCCGTTGGCTGCCCGATGGCAACCTAGAGTAC
>CAIWUD010000540.1 GCA_903915775.1 uncultured Chloroflexota bacterium
CTCCACGAAACCCCCTAACCTCGTACGGGAGGTGTGGAGGGCTGCGTGCTCCACGAAACCCCCTAACCTCGTACGGGAGGTGTGGAGGGCTGCGTGCTCCACGAAACCCCCTAACCCCTCGTATGGGAGGTGTGGAGGGCACCGCCCTCCACGAAAAATCCCAACCCAGCTCTGGTAGCACCAGCGTGTCATGCTGGCGCAGCCACATGAAACCATGCCTTAATCATCGTCATGCTCATCATCGTGGTCACCGTCATGCGTGTCGCCCAACTGAGCGTAGACAACCTGGCCGCTTGTGGCGTCAACGTAGATCTCGCCACCATCGGTAAATGTCACTTCGTAGGCGTTGAGACCCCGCTCCTCTTTTAGTTCAACCCCTTGTACAGAACCAGCACCACGGTAAGCGAGGGCAACGGTTATGGCCTGTTCGGCACTGAGGGCCTGGATAGATGTAGTTTGAACTGGTACCACTGCACTACCCTCGGTGACGAGTGGCACTGCAGCGGGAGGGTTGGTCTGGGTAGCCGTGAGGGCTTGCTGATTGGTAAGCTGCTGATTAGCCTGTTCAATACGCTGATTAGCTTCGGCCAGCGCGGTCTGATACGCAGCCTCGCGCTGCTGCGCGTCGACGCTACTCGTTGGCACGGGTTGAGTGGCACCACTTACGGGTGTGGGTTCTACACGCCCCTGTCCCACCTGGCCGATCAACGATCCGGCTATAATCAAGACAAAGGCGGTCAGTGCCGCCGCTGCGATGAGCATGGTGCGCTGGCTCATATTGGGTTTCTCCTCTCCCATACCTTGGGCTACAATGTTCCCTACTGTAACCAGAACGTCTCAATGTTTTCTTGGGAATCCTTGGTGCGACTCCCATCTTTTTCCAATCTTTGCACTATACGCTGTGAGGCATGGTTCAATGTCGGCTGTGCCGGTGTGGTAGGCTGGCACTGTTCACGATCGGGGTAAGCCAACGGCAGGGCAACCACGGGGGGTTGCCCGTACGGAGGGGTGCCACGCGGGCGAGACACCCTCGCTCCAGAAGAAGTGTGAACAGGTACGTAGGCTGGCGTCACCAGGGCGGGCTGTGCCTGTCACGCCTCCCGTGAGATGGTCAAGCCGGTTTGAGGCACGCCCCCTCCTCCATGCACATGAGAGTGTCACCATGCGCGTACTGCTTATCGAAGACGACCAGCGTCTTGCACGCCTGATTGCGCGCGTGCTGAATGAGGAACATATTCAGGTCGATCTTGCCCACGATGGCGAGACGGGGCTCGACTTAGCCCTACGTGGCGTGTATGAGGTTGCCATTATCGATTGGATGTTACCCGGCCGTGATGGCCCATCGATCTGCCGGGCTATTCGTGGTGCACGCCTACCGACCGCCCTCCTCCTCTTAACGGCACGGAGCCAAGTGGAAGATAAGGTGTCGGGCTTTGATAGCGGTGCGGACGACTATATGGTGAAGCCGTTTGCCTTCGAAGAGTTACTCGCACGAGTGCGTGCGCTGAGCCGCCGTTTTAGCCAACCCAGTGCTGATCCCCAGGAGCTACGGGTAGGCTCGCTGGTACTCGATCTGCGTGGGCACACGGCGCGTCGGGGCCTCCGGGTGCTCGATCTCACCCCTACCGAGTGGAATCTGCTCGAGTACCTGCTGCGCCATGTAGGCCAGACCCTGAGCCGCCAACAGATCCTCGACTATGTCTGGTCTTACGAGCATGACGTTCAACCGCAGATGGTGGATGTCTACATCTCCTACCTACGTCGCAAGCTGAACGCACCAGGCGAGCGCGATCCAATCGTCACGGTGCGCGGATTTGGCTACCGGTTGGAGGCTGAACGTGCTTAGCGGATTACGGCTACGCCTGACGCTACTCTACACGCTGGCGACCCTGATGGTGGTCGGCTTGATCGATGTCGGTGCCTACCTGATTGTCGCCCGCTACTTTGCGAATGTCACGGATCTGGCCCTCAAGCACAAGATGGCCCACGAGTTCCACGCGCTGGCTGCACCACTCCCTACGGAGTTGATCCCGGCCGATCGCGACTGGTCGATCGTGCGCTCCGCTCTTGGGCTACGACCTGCGCCCCGTTCGGTCGAGGATGCAGAGGATGAGGATGAAGCGTATACCCTCCTGCGGAGTGCTGACTCTGCCGAGTTGGCTGCGATTATTGTGCTCCCCCTCGACACCGTGGGGCGAGTGCTCTTCTACCCAAGCTCCGACGCACCACCACTCACCCCCGATCTCGACGCTCTCCGGGTTGCCCTTAGCGCGGGAAGTGATCTCCGTACGGTGGTCACTCCTGATGGCTATAGAGCACGTCTGCTCACCTACCGTCTCACGCGCCTCGATGGACCAGCTGCGCTTCAGCTTGCCCGTGAGCTCGGTGATCAGGAGCGCGTCCTCGAACAGCTCACCGGTGGTCTGCTTATGCTCGCTATGCTGAGCATGACTCTGGTGGGGATAGTGAGTTGGTGGTTAGCCGGGCGAGCCTTGCACCCAGCTCAGGAGGCCTGGGATCGCCAGCAGCGCTTCATCGCCAGTGCGAGCCATGAACTGCGTACGCCCCTGACCCTCATCAGGGCTAGCGCCGAAGTAGCGCTACGCAGCCTCCCCGCAGAGCAGCATGACCAGCGCGAGTTGCTCGGTGATCTCTTGGCAGAGAGCGACCATATGCGTCGGCTGGTGGATGATCTGCTCGTCCTCTCACGACTCGACTCGGGACGTCTCACCCTACTGCCTACCAGGGTGGAACTCGCTACCCTTTTTGCGGAGATCGAGCGCCAAGTGGCCAGACTAGGCGCCGAGCAGCAGATCACAATCAGTGCTCACGCCACCGGTAGTGTGCGGGCCGATCCCGACCGCCTGCGCCAGATCCTCCTTATCCTCTTCGATAATGCGCTCCGCCACACCCCAGCCGGTGGTCGGATCCAGTTGACCGCCGTACCCGAGGGGCGCATGGTGCGCCTTACACTTCAGGATAGCGGACGGGGTATTGAGCCTGAACATCTGCCCCACATCTTCGAGCGTTTCTACCGTGCGGATCCGGCGCGTAGTCGCGAGCATGGTAACGCTGGCCTAGGCCTCTCGATCGCGAAGGGCCTGGTTGAGGCAATGGGCGGCCAGATTGGGGTGACGAGTCGACCGCAGCAGGGGAGCAGCTTCTGGCTGACGCTCCCCCTGGCGGCAGGTGCGGAGGGCGTAACCCTCCCGAAAAAAGCTTAACCCAACCTGCTGACGGGAGGCGCAGAGGGCGTAGCCCTCCACAAAAAAAGCTTAACCCAACCTGCTGACGGGAGGCGTGGAGGGCATAGCCCTCCACAAAAAAAGCTTAACCCAACCTGCTGACGGGAGGCGTGGAGGGC
>CAIWUD010000541.1 GCA_903915775.1 uncultured Chloroflexota bacterium
CCGGCAATCAGGGTCAGACGGCTCTGCGCGGCCTCGGTGAGCGCACGGGTGAGAGCTACCTGTTTATCGGGATGGCAGCCAGCACCGCTGCCACTGTAGATTGCAAGATCGCTAGCGCTACTACGCTCAAAGATCGTGCAGACAAAGGTGGGGATAGCAATATCGGATGTCGCCTCCCAGATTAGGGTATTGAGCTCAGCCCGCTCGATCTGAGCCAGGAGAACCTGGGCCAACGGATCACTCACACTACGTGAATCAATGCGCGTCTCGCGCCGGGCCTGCTCCCCTTTGAGGTGCCAGAGAGTGACGGCATCGCGCTCGATCAGTTCACACAGGCCGTGGCTCATCGCCTCAAGGGGATGGTTGCCCGAGGCAAGGCCGTTCGAGGTGGCACTGAAGCAGCCACTACCGGGAGGCTCGGGAAGGCATGCGTTCGTATGGACCAACTCGAAGGGGAGCCAGAAGGAGTTGCCGCTGAAGAGGCAACGCCCCTCGATCCAGCAGAGGGGAAGATCGACAGCGAAGCGACTGTTGCGTGCCAAGGGCAACTGGAGTGGATCGAGCAGGGCGTGCTGCTCCGCCAGTTCACTGTAGCTCCCGAGGAGCAGGGGGAGTTGGATGTGCTCGGCATGAAAGAGCTCAATCGCCTCCATGATCCCCGAAGCTCTGGCCGCTGCGAGTGTCACCCCCTTACCCTGCGCGACGCTCAGTGAACGTGCGTTGGGCCGGTAGACGGCAACGACAGGTAGCCCGATCCGATCGAGCCCAGTGATGTTCGCCACCCGGGTAATGCCCATTGGCTCAAGCAGCGGGCGTACCCAGGCTACGGTCGCCTCAGGTGCCACCAGACGGTGAGTACCGCTCATGTATCCCTTCGCCAACGGCTGATCATCATTCATGGCTGGAGCTCCATCTCGAGGAGGTTCCGCAACGCTGGTACCGCCATGGGCAGCCATGCCGAGGGAAAGAAGCCAGGCGAATAGGCGACGGTAACAACGGCAATGTGCTGTCGCAGGCCACTTCGCCCAAGCCAGCGGCCAAACTCAGCAATCAGTGCAAGCACCTCCTCCTGGGTTGGCATGGCAGTAGCAGTGTTGCGTGAAGGCAGGAGCGCAAAGTAGTCCATGTCGATATCAAGAAAGATTGGCCGGTCACGCTGGGCAAGCTGGGCCAGTTGATCCAGGTCAGCCACTTCGCAGAAGGTAAAGGGGGCAACAGCTACCGCATCAGTGGGAGGTGGGGCAGGTGATGGTCGGGCGAGGCTCAGGTAGGCAGAGCCGAAGATTGCGGGGAGAGCGGCAAGCTGGTAGCGCTGTATACCTGCAATGGTGTGGGTCGAGGGGTGGCGCGTCACGTGGAAGAGCTCACATCCGGGGAGCGTCCAGAGCAGTGGGATGAGAAAGTTCCCAATCCCGATCAGCCCACGTTCGATGAAGCGGGCCACACTCTCCGGACTGGAGAAGTTCATCGTAGCATCACCGACGGCAGCGGCAAAACACCCTGGCGTTCTTGTGGCCAGTAGGTTCGAACTCCCGAGATCATTGTGGGCGTCAACGTGAAGGATGAGCGGCGGAGTTAGTGTCTGCTTCTGGGTGGCAACCCAGTGGGACCAGGCCAGCAGCGCCCAGGAGTGTTGGAACGCCTCAAGCCAGATCCGCCCCTGCGGTTGCCGGAGCTGGTGCCATGCAAACATGGCCACGGGATCGAGATTCAACCAGCTACGGAGCTGATCGAACAGGAGCGGATCGTGGCGCAGGGCACCATGGCTACAGGGACGTACGAGGTAGCGCCAGCACTCTTGGCTCTCCTGCAGCACAAACTCCATGTCGGGGAAGATCCGGGTGAGGAGCTCCTCAGCGAGTTGGGTACTCTCCACGATCGACTTGGGTAGCGAGACATACTCCTCAATCATGGACTGCCCCAAGCCGCCTGGATGCGCTCCTGCATGGTGGCTACACTCTCGACCAGTGTTGGTAGTAGGTATGCTCGAGCGTCACCGAGCAGATCGGGGAGTGGTGTGTGCAGGAAGCCAACGACCGCGCGCGAGAGGAGGGCACGACTCTGCTGGAGATCGAAGGTTGGCTTACTCAGCGCATAGGCCCAGAAGTGGGCCAATGCAAACCAGACAAAACTTGCCTCGATGAACGAGCGCAACGG
>CAIWUD010000542.1:0-2500 GCA_903915775.1 uncultured Chloroflexota bacterium
ACGTTGGCGCAGCCGAAATCACAGCATGAGATTCACTCCACAACCAATCGAGAGCTCACAAGCAATGAGATTCAAAACCCACATTCAGAACCTTCCCGCCTACAAACCAACCAAGCTGATCACCGGTCCTACAACCGACCTGATCAAGCTCTCATCAAATGAGAACCCTCTCGGACCTTCACCAAAAGCCGTTGCTGCGATCCAGGCCGCCGCAGCGCAGATCCACCGCTACCCCGACGCCTCAAGTATGGCTCTACGCCAGGCCCTTGCCGAGCATGTAGGGCTCACTGCGGCCCACGTCACCTGCTCCAACGGCTCTGATGAGCTCATCCTCCTCCTCTGCCTAGCCTTCCTCGAAGCCGGTGATGAGGTGGTCATGGCAGAGGGTACCTTCATCAGTTATCTGCTCCGTACCCTTGAGCTCGCTGCCCAACCGGTGCGTGTGCCGCTGCAGCACTATACCCACCATCTCGCAGCCATGGCCAACGCCATTACCCCGCGTACACGCCTCCTCTTCCTCTGTAACCCCAACAATCCTACGGGTACCACCAACGGTGCCGCTGAGCTTGCCCAACTCCTTGAGGTCATCCCTGATGACCTGCTTCTCGTGGTTGACGAAGCTTACATCGAGTTCGCGCTCAGACCCGACTACCCCGATCTGCTCCCCCACCTGCGTGATGGTCGGCCAAACCTGATCCTCCTCCGCACCTTTGCGAAGATCCACGGGCTAGCCGGTCTGCGCCTGGGGTATGCGTATAGCCACCCCGATCTCATTGCCTACCTCGAACGTGTCCGTCCCACCTTCAATGTCAACCTACTCGCTCAGGTCGCTGGCCTCGCCGCTCTCGCCGACCAGGAGCATGTCGTCCGCAGTCGCGACCATGCCAATGCTAGTCGTACAACACTCACCTCCGGTCTAGAGGCTCTGGGATTGACTCCTATCGCCAGTGAGACGAACTTCATCGCGGTCCATGTGGGTGATGATGCTGCGGTAAGTGATGCTCTGCGGCAGCAGGGTTTCACTATCACACCACTCTCCGGCTGGGGCCTCCCTGGTCTCATCCGTATCTCTTTCGGTACGGACGAGCAGAACCACGCCTTCCTGAAGGCGCTGCGCACCGTACTATCACGCTGATGGGATATGTAGAACCTTCGCCTAGGCATGACTTCATTTCGGCTGCACCAGCATGACCATCTGGCGCCACCGGGAGTAAGGCATGCTTCAGTTTCGGCTGCGCCGGCTTGACACGCTGGCGGCACCAGGGCTGGGTTGGTTGTTTTTGTGGAGGGATTCGCCCTCCACACCTCCCGGAAGCGTGTCAAGCTGGTTTGAAACATGCCTAAGTTAGCGTTTCTTGTGGAGGACTTCACGCTCTACACCTCCCATAAGTAAGATTGCCGATCGCGTTCGAAACATGCCCTAGACAGAGAGCTATGTCTGAGCAACTCTGCCCCAACTGTAGCAAACCGCTATACGCGCCTATGCGCTTCTGCCCAACATGTGGCACCTATCTGGCACAGGGCATCCCACCTGCCAGCGTGGGGGAGGGGGATGTCGCTACCCACCAGGGCAGAACACCTAGCCCAGACACCGCGGTTGGACAATCAGAAACAGCCCTACGGCGCCCACAGACGCTCTGGTGGATCACGGGTGCCGGCTGTCTCACCCTACTGCTCATGGTCGTCTGCCTAGCTAGCGCCACTCTAGTCTGGTTGAGTCGTACCAACTGGAATACCCCACCTCTAGTTGCACCATCTACTCAGCCCGGTGGTGGACTCATCTCCGACGACCCTCTAGTTCCCGAGAGCACACAGTTACTCCAGGAGAACTTCGACAATCCAGATTCGAGCGTATTGAGCAATGCAGAAGACTCATTTGCGCGCTACGCATTGGTTGATGGCATCTACCAGATGCAGGTCAAGCAACCAGAGCGACTAGCCTGGTCGATAGTAGGGGGACCTTACCGTGATCTGCGGGTAAGTGTGGAGAGCAGGATTACCCCTGATGATCCCGTAGCAGCCATTGGGCTCATCTTCCACTATCAGAACGAAGGCAACTTCTACCTGTACAGTGTCACCAACGACGGGTTCTATGCTCTCGAGCTCCTGATGAACAACCAGTGGATCACGCTCATTGACTGGACCCCATCCGAGTTCATCGATCCTCGCGACAACCTCCTCAGTATCGCCACAAGCGGCGATCGCATCGACCTCTACATCAATGGCTCGCTACTCGAAACGACCCGTGACAACTCGTTCACGATAGGCTCAGTAGGTATTGGAGTTACCAGTCTCGACGAGGTTCCGGCCACAGTCAACTTCGACAATCTGCTCATTGTCCGTCCGTAAGACGGTCACGAGCAAGTTTTGCCACGATATATGGGAATCGAGCTATGCTGTCCGAACATCTTCTCCGCCACCTGAACGACGTAGAGCAGCTCCTCTGCCAGCCGATCAACCGCTGGGAGGGCTTTGATCTCGGCGTACCAGAAGGTTCTAT
>CAIWUD010000543.1 GCA_903915775.1 uncultured Chloroflexota bacterium
CCGTATGACCGTCACGCTTGTCGATCTCGTGGGTCAACGCATCGCGATGACCGATCTCCATTCAAGGGCCAACGATCGGCGTACCCTGGCCCTCATTCTGGCTGGCGGAGCGCTCTGCAACGATGCGATGGTGGTGAGTGGCGTGCAAAGCGGAAACAACCAGCCAGCGCTAATTGGCGATCCTACCGAGGGCGCACTGGTGGTGGCAGCGGCACGACTTGGGCTATCGAAAGCTACACTGGAGCAAGCCTTGCCGCGTGTTGCCGAGCTTCCCTTTGATTCAACGCGCAAGCGCATGACCACCGTGCATCGGGTGGAGCATGCCGTGATGTCAGAGCAACCAGGGGCCTACGCGAGCCTGCTTGAAGAGCAGACGTGGCTGGTTGGCGAGGCACCCTACATCGCCTTCACCAAGGGTGCGGTAGACAGCCTGTTAGAGGTTACCGGCGCTTTGTGGAGGGATGACCATAGCGAAGTCTTGACCGGACAGACGCGTGAGCAGATCGTCCAGACGAATAATCAGTTGGCCATGTCGGGAATGCGGGTGTTGGGGGTAGCCTTTCGCCCCATCGATGCGCCAGTTGACACGAACACTCCAACTGAGCTTGAGCGTGATCTCATCTTCATCGGCATGCTCGCCATGATCGATCCGGCCCGTGCCGAGGTGAAGGAGGCCGTAGCGATCTGTCAGAGCGCCGGGATTCGTCCGGTGATGATCACCGGGGACCACCCCCTGACGGCCCTTGCGATTGCACGCGAGCTCGGTATGAGCCAAGATCAACAGGTGCTAACCGGCTCCGACCTGGATCGTCTCTCCGATCAGGAACTGAAGCTCCTAGTTGAGCGCGTACCGGTCTATGCGCGCGTCTCCCCCGAGCATAAGCTACGTATTGTCCAAGCGCTGCAAGCGAACGGCCAGATCGTCGCCATGACTGGCGATGGGGTGAATGATGCACCAGCCTTGAAGAAGGCCGACATCGGTGTGGCGATGGGCATCACGGGCACCGATGTAACTAAAGAAGCTGCCGACATGGTGCTTCAGGACGATAATTTTGCCACTATCGTTGCCGCTGTGGCTGAGGGTCGCGTCATCTTCGACAACATTCGCAAGTTCATCCGCTTCCTCATGGGCACCAATGCCGGTGAGCTCTGGGTGATGCTCATGGCACCATTTCTAGGCATGCCCCTACCTCTGCTCCCGCTCCAGATCTTATGGGTCAACCTGGTCACCGACGGCCTACCGGCCCTAGCCCTCAGTGCGGAGCCAGCCGAGCAGCATGCAATGCGCCGACCACCCCACCCACCGAACGAGCATATCTTTGCCCGTGGGCTCGGGCGCAGCATCCTCCTTGGCGGAATCGTCATGGCGCTGATCGTCTTGGGCGTAGGTTATAGCTACTGGTGGCTTGGATTAGCACAGTGGCAGACGATGATCTTCTTCACCATCACCCTGACCCAGATGGCGAATGTGTTGGCCATCCGCTCGGAGCGGGAATCACTCTTCCGTATCGGCCTGCTCTCAAACAAGCCGCTACTTGGGGCGGTGCTGCTGACGGTTGCCCTCCAACTCCTGCTGATCTACACACCACCGCTCCAAGGGCTCTTCAACACGATGGCCCTCTCGCTCACCGATCTCCTCATCGGCATAGCGGCAAGCTCACTCCTCTTCTGGTTCGTCGAGCTAGAGAAGTGGGTAGGGCGACGGCGGGATGCAGGA
>CAIWUD010000544.1 GCA_903915775.1 uncultured Chloroflexota bacterium
ATTGGCTCTACCGAGCAGCACGGTCCACACCTCCCCCTCGATGTCGATAACCTGCTCGCCACCAGCGTCTGCCTAGAGGCTGGGCGACGTCAGCCCGATCGCATCCTCGTTGCCCCTACCATACCCTACGGCTTTAATGTCCACGCCATCGATTTCCCCGGCACTATTCAGGTTGCCTACGACCATTTCATTGAGTTCTGCCTCGATGTGGTCAAGAGTTTCGCCTACCACGGCTTTAAACGGATTGTGATCGTTGATGGGCATGGCTCGAATGAGCCACTCCTTGAGTTTGTCGGACGTCGCGCCGTGCTTGAGACTGATGCCCTGGTTGCCTCGTTCATGTGGGTCAATCTCCTCCGAGTGGATCCATCGTTCATGCCCTCGGTGCGCGAATCGGTCTTCCCCGGTGGTAATGCCCATGCGTGCGAGCTTGAGACGTCGGTCTACCTCCACCTCTGCCCGGAGAAGGTGCAGATGGAGAAGGCAGAGGATTGTATTACCTTCCATAACCAGAACGGGACGTCCGGTTTCCGCTGGTTCGATCTCTTTGGGAGTGGTCCAGTACGGCTTGTCGAATGGACAAGTAGCTATACGCCGAACGGTATTGTGGGTCAGCCCACCCTGGCCACTGCCTCCAAAGGTGAGCGCATGTTCAATGAGGCGGTCCACCAACTCCTCAACTGGGTGGCAGAGTTCCAGTCCTACCCCGGCAATCCTCGCGTTGATCACCATACGACACCGCCAAGTAGCCCCCTGCCCAAGAGTTAGCACTAGGTTTCAAGCCGGCTTAACAGGCCTACAGGAGGTGTGGAGGGCTGTGCCCTCCACAAGAAAACGCCAACCTAGCCTTGGTGCCGCCAGACCACAGATTCGGTGCAGCCGAAAGCTTGAACCCTTCCTAACCCCGTTACCAACCTTGTCTGAGGAGCATCGTTAGCTATGAACCTGAACCAGATCACTGGTTTCACCCGCTGCGCCTTCGGTGTGGCGGTTCGTGATGTGACCCCTCCTGTCGGTATCTACGCCCGCTCGTGGGGCGCCGCCCGCCATGATGTGGCCGAGGGGGTTCATCGCCCCCTGACCGCTACTGCAGCTGCTATCCGCTCACTTAACGGTGAGGGTGCTGATCTCGTTATTGTGGGCGTCGATGTGGGTTGGCTCCCCTTCCGTCCCGACGAGCGCCGCGTCAGAGGGGCCATCCTGGAGGCGACTGGCCTGACCGAGGATAACCTACTGATCAATATGTCTCATACCCACGGCGGCGCAAACCTCAACTCACAGCTGCGAACCAAACCAGGTGGCGATCTGATCGAACCCTACCTCGATCGCCTGGTTGCAGCCATGAGCTCTGCGATCAATGAGGCCCGTGAGCAGGTTGCACCCGCCTGGATCACCTACGGCTATGGACGCTGTTCCATGGCGGCAAACCGTGACTTCTGGGCTCCCGATCTCGGCCACTATGCCTGTGGCTACAACCCTGCCGGTACCCCCGATGATACCGTGCTCGTCGCCCGCGTTACTGCCGATGACGGTCGTGTCATGGCGACCCTCGTCAACTACGCCTGTCACCCCACAACTCTTGCCTGGGAGAATCGTCTGCTCTCGCCCGATTACATCGGTGCGATGCGCGAGGTGCTCGAGGGCGTCTACCACGCTCCGTGCCTCTTCCTCTACGGCGCTGCAGGTGATCTGGGTCCACGGGAAGGGTTTGTGGGCGATCCAGCGGTGGCCGATCGGAACGGACGTCAGTTGGGTTTTGCCGCCGCTGCAGCAGTGGAGGCTCTCCCTCCCCCTGCTACGCACCTGGTCTACACCGGCGTGGTTGCCTCGGGTGCCAACCTCGCGACGTGGCGCTATCGCCCCATTGATCCCCCCGCACAGCTCCGCGCTACCCGCCTACGCTCAACTATTACCCAGGTTCCCCTCCAGCGCAGGTTGAACCTCGATCCGATCGACCCACCTGGTGCCGATGGGGGTGACCCGATCGCTGAAGCTGAGAAAGCCCTGCGCCGTACGTTCCTGAAGGCGGCCCTCGGTGATGAGCCCATCCACCAGATGTCGATCTGGACCTGGCGCCTGGGTGATGCGCTGATCGTCGCCTGCCCTAACGAAACCTACTCGGTGATGCAGACTGAGTTGCGTGCCCGCTTCCCCTACAACCCGGTGCTCGTGCTTGGCTGTACCAACGGGACGGTCGGCTACCTACCGCCCCGCCACATCTATGGCAGTGGGCTCTACCAAGAGCAGCAGTCACCCTTTGCACCGGGCTGTCTTGAGCAGACCATCGAGGCTTCCATCCTGGCTCTGGAGGCTCTATGAGCGGAACGCTACTCGAGACGACGATCGACTACAATCGGCCCGGCACACAGCTCGGTGTCCTGGCCGTGCCTCAGTCTACCAATAGTTCGGGTTGGCGTAGTGAGTTTATCCCGATCGCCGTGATCAACGGTGCACCTGGCCCTACTGCACTTCTCTTCGGCGGCAACCATGGCGATGAGTATGAGGGGCCCGTTGCCCTGACCAACCTGGTACGCGCACTCGATCCCGCTCAGTTGCGCGGCCGGGTGATCGTGATGCCAATGCTCAATCGCCCAGCGGTTGAGGCCGGGACGCGCCTCTCACCGATTGATGGCAAGAACATGAACCGGGCCTTCCCCGGTCGTCCTGACGATAGCATTACCGGGATGATCGCACACTATGTGAGTAGTGTCCTCTTCCCCCTTGCCGATCTCGTCGTTGACATCCATTCGGGGGGGCGTTCAGCCCACTTTCTACCCTCAGTCAACATGCACCGCGTGCCTGACGATGATCAGATGCGCCGCATGATTGCTGCAGCCATGGCATGGGGAGCTCCCTACGTCTTCATCTACCGCGATGTGGGCGGTGTTGGGCTACTCCCCGGTGAAGCCGAGCGTCTTGGGAAGGTGACCCTGGGCACCGAGATGGGGAGTGCTAGCCAATTTGGAGCTGAGATCGTCACGATGACTGAGCGTGGGGTCTGGAACGTGCTACGCCACGCCGGAATCCTCGTCGATCGCACGCCGGATCGCCCCGCGACTACGGCTCAGGTTGTCGCCGCCGATCAGTATGATGACTACATCATGGCACCGGTGAGCGGTATCTTCGAACCATTCTTTGAGATGGGAGCCTGGATCGAGGCTGGTCAGATGATTGGCCAGATCCACTCCGTTGAGCAGCCCTTCGCACCTCCAGTTCGCGTGGCTGCTCGCACGAGCGGAATGTTGATGAGTCGACGTGCCTTTCCGCTCACCAGACAGGGCGATAACCTCGCCACACTGGTACGTCCATTCGAGCTCGGTTCAAGCTAGTTGATAAGCCTACGGAAGGTGTGGAGGGCATGGCCCTCCTCAAAAGACCCCAGCCTCGCCTTGACACCGCCAGACCATCCAGTTGGCGTAGCCAAAAGTGAAGCACTCCCAATGGAGCATTGAGAAAAACCCATGAAAATTACCGATGTTGAAGCAATTCGGCTTCAGCTCCCAACCGTTGACGAACGGTGTGACGGTACGCAGGATACCCTCGTGGTTCGGGTGTATACCGACGAGGGTGTCGTTGGGGTAGGTGAAGTAGACTCTTCGCCGGCGGTGGCCAAAGCGATCATCGACGCACCCATGTCGCACGGCATTGCCCGTGGGCTCCGTCTCTGCGTGCTCGGAGAGAATCCGCTCGATGTGGCTCGCTGCTGGGATAAGATGTACCAAGGCTCGATCTTCTTCGGGCGCGGCGGTGCCGCCCAGCAGGCGATCAGCGGCGTCGACATGGCCCTCTGGGATATTGCGGGCAAAGTCACTGGTCAGCCCGTCTATCGCCTGCTCGGGGGTGGCTTTCGGAGTAGCCTCCGTGCGTATGCGTCGATCCTCTTTCAGGACACCCCACAGCAGACCCACGATCTCGCCCGTAGCCTCGTAGAGCAGGGCTTTAGCGCAGCCAAGTTTGGCTGGGGCCCCCTTGGTACCAGTGAAGCCATGGACCTGGCCCAGGTCAGTATGGCCCGTAAGGGCCTTGGTGACCATGCCGATTTGATGATTGACGCCGGTATCTGCTACGATACCGTCACCGCCATCAAGCGTGCCCACCAGTTCGCTGAATATAACCCCTTCTGGCTCGAAGAGCCGCTCCACCCCGACAATATCGAGGGCTACGCACGGTTGGCCTCAGTCTCACCGGTGCGTATCGCCGCCGGTGAGCAGGATACCACCCTTGCCGGCTTCGCCGCCCTCCTTGATGCGGGTGTCGCCGTGGTTCAGCCCGACGTCGCCCGGGTCGGTGGTCCAACCATGGCGGTGCAGATCGGACGCATGGCCGCCAACCGACACCGCATGTGCGTAAACCATAGCTACAAGACTGGTATCAGCATTGCGGCCTCACTCCACTTCCTGGCAGCCCTGCCGAACAGTTCGCTCTTGGAGTATTGTGTCGAGCAGGGTCCACTGCGCCAGACGCTCACCCGCGAAACCTTCCCCGTGGTTGATGGGTATGTCCAGGTTCCCCAGGAGCCTGGGCTCGGGGTTACCCTGGACGAAGAGGTGGTTGCACGCTACCGCGTAGCCTGATCGATCCCGGGAGCTTGGCCATCACAACCGGTAGCCTGGTGGAGGGCCGCGCCCTCCACCAGCACACTTCTCCCACGCTTCCCCGTACCTGTTCACGTTTCCTCTGGCGGGAAGCAGGGCTGGGTTGGTTTTTTCGTGGAGGGCAGAGCCCTCCACGCCTCCTGCACGCTGGTCACGCAAATCTGGGATCACCGAGCGCTAGCTCGGTCTCTTCGGGAACGGGTCACCCTGATCTACACCATCCTTACCCCAAACGTGAACAGGTACGCTTCTCCCGACCCATGCGCTAGCTCAACCACTGTGATATACTGCCAGTAGCCGTGCCTGAGCAGTCATCGTGAGGTCACTTTTGGAGCAAGTCAGAGCTTTCGCTGAGCGTATCTTCCAGAATGTTGAGCAGGTGATCGTTGGTAAGCGTCAGGCGGTCGAACTCGTACTGATTGCTCTGCTCTGCCGCGGTCACGTGCTTCTTGAAGATGTCCCAGGAACCGGTAAGACGGTGCTGGCGAAGAGTATTGCCCGTTCGATTGGTGGTAGCTTCAAGCGCATCCAGTTCACCCCCGATCTCTTGCCCTCTGACGTAACGGGTGTCTCTATTTTCAATCAGCAGAGCCACGAGTTTGAGTTTCGTCCTGGCCCGATCTTTGCCCAGATCGTACTTGCCGACGAGATCAACCGTGCCACACCCAAGACGCAGAGTGCACTGCTGGAAGCCATGGAGGAGCGGCAGGTTACGGTTGATGGGCTCACCTATGATCTTCCCGCACCATTCATTGTGCTTGCTACCCAGAATCCAATCGAGTATGAGGGTACCTTTCCCCTCCCCGAGGCGCAACTCGACCGTTTTCTGCTCTGTCTCCACCTTGGTTACCCTGAACGCCGCGACGAGATGGCAATCCTTCGGCGTCAACGTCAGGCGCATCCCCTCGATCTACTACCCGTAGTCACCGATATTGATGAACTGCTTCAGTTGCAGCAGGCGATCAAGCAGGTCTACGTTGACGAGTTGATCGAGGAGTATATTGTTGCTCTGGTCACTGCGACCCGCAACCATGAGGATGTCTACCTTGGTGCCAGTACTCGTGGCGCTCTCGCCCTCTACCGCACTGCCCAGGCCTGGGCAGCGATCCATGGGCAAGATTTCGTCAGCCCCGATGCGATCAAGCAGTTGGCTGCCGTGGTGTTGAGCCACCGCATCATCGTGAGCCCCTCAGCCCGCATTCGGAGTGTGACGGCCGGTGGGGTGATTGAAGCGATCCTAGGTGCGATACCGGTACCAGGTGCACGTGCCGGGCGCCGTTTTAGTCGCACGACGGGATAACCTATGAACGGTGATGTACGACCATCGACAGCGCGCGAGGATCAGATCCAGCAAGCACTGCGGCAGGTCATCTTGCTGCGTGAGACCGGGCCAAAGAGTGCCGCCTGGCACCGTGTACGTCTCCAGACGATCTGGCGCCTGCACCGCCTGTTAGCTGAGGCGAGCCAGACTGATCCGCAGCCCTGATGCAAGCGCCCGCTACTCCAGCCGAGCAGCTGTTCATCGTCTATGGCGATGAGCTCTACCGTTACGCCCTGGCTCTGGTGGGGAGTGAGCAGCGCGCTCGTACCTTGTTGCGCGCACTCGCTACCGATCTGCCGGCGACTATTCCCGATCTGCCGCTGCTCCTCCAACGTCTACTACAGGTCGCCCGTCGTTCTGGGCCGCACCCTGGCCGCCGTTGGTGGCTACGGCCAGCACCAGAACTCACCTTTGGCCCCTTTCTGCTCCAGAGTCTCTCGATCGAGCAGCGCGCACTGCTGCTGGCTCTACTCCTCTTTGGCTTCCAGAGTGAGCAGTTGGCAACACTGCTCGCGACTACTCCGGAGTCGGCCCGCGGTACGCTGGTCGATGCCGTGCGTCTTTTGGGCCCAGCAGTAGGCCTGAACATCACCGATCAACTGAGCGATGAGCAGTGCCCATCCATACGCACCCTGCTGGTCGATCAGGGCCTCGGATCGCGCCAAAGTGGGGCGGTACGTGGGCATCTGGCTGTCTGCGCCCACTGTCGTGCTTTCGATCACGCCTGGATTGGTATCACCCAGGCGGTCGAGGCAGCCCTGCGGACAGTGCTACGTGAGCGATCCATACCTACCTCACTCGTGACCAAGCTCGCCCAGACCACCTCCACGGACCTCGGTCTGCCGCTCCTCCGCATGGCGCTTGTTCCAGTGATCGTCCTTGGCCTGATTGCTGCACTGATCATCCCGGGGCGTCAGCGTGAGCCGGTAGCAGTGGGGACGTTTGCCACCAGCGAACCTATTGCCCCCCGCGAACTGATCGATCGAGCCTTGGCACGCCATATGCGTCCCCCTGAGCGTGATGGCGTCTGGTACGGACGGTATGAGACGCTCTGGTACTTCAGCGATGATCTGTACGCCCCACTATTGGCGGAGATTTGGCTCGATCCAGGTCTCCCTGGGCGCCATCGGCTCCAGTTGAGCCATCGTGACGGTGGTGCGCCCTACGAGCTACAGGTCGGTGATGGGGTCAGGCGGCTCAGTTATGCCCTTGATGCCGCCTACGCACCCTCGATCTACGGTGCACTACCCGTACGTGCCCGCCCAGGCACTCCCGCTCTGCTTGATCAATCACTCGATACGGCGGCTCAGCAGCGTGCCCGTGATGAACGCCTGCGCAGTGGCCCCTGGATACTCGTACCTAACTACCTCCGGCAAGCTCGTACGGCAACCGATCTTCGCCTGCTTGGGCGACAGCGAGAGGGGCAGCGTACCGTACAGATTCTGAGTTTCTCAGCCATCACACCCCTTGGTTGGCCCGACGGTACGGCTCCTGAAGCTGAACGGGTGACCGTACTGCTCGCTATCGATCCTGAAGACGGGCTGCTCTACCGCATCACGGAACTCGTAGGGCCGGCTGGTGGTGTCCAGGTTAGCCGCACCATCTGGCGTCTTTTGAGCCAAGACTGGCTGAGCGGTAGCGAGCAGATCCGTACGACATTCGCGATCGAGCGAGCCTGGAGTGGTGTTGGTGAGTTTAGTGAAGCCTCTCTCTCGATGAGCGCAGATTTTGCACTCCCCCTGGTGGCGGCGCGTACGCTGGCCGATCCTGCTCTGCTCCTCGACCCAGGGGCACCATCGGTCTGGCTACCGGCCCTTCCACCACCAGGAACCGATCGTGCGCTGCTGATCTGGCCTAACGCCGATCTGGGGAGTACAAGTCAACCCGAGAGCTTGATCTACCTGGGAACTGAGCGGCGCCTGATGTTGATCTTCCGTCAGTTAGCACCGCAGCAGGCACCACGAGAAGGTGGATGGCAGGTGGCACTCCAGCCGGGTCGGCTTGGGCGCTACAGCGCTACGCTCACCCATACTGCCTCACGTGCAGAGTTGCAGATCGAGAGTTGGGGTTTTACGCGTGCTGAACTACTTGAGCTTATCGCCACGCTTAGCCCAGCTCAGAGCACGAACATACTGGCTCAGGCTGATCTTTTTGTTCAGTACCGTGCGGAATAGGCCTGTCTGAGTTTCGGCTGCATTAGCGTGACCCCGTTTGGCACTCCTAACACTTGGTTAGGCTTTTGTGTGGAGGGTTAACCTTCCATATCAACCAATGGTCATGTGGGAGCGTGTCATCTCTTCATCACCTCGTTAGGAGAATCTTCCCCTCCGTGGATGGCCGTGGCGTGGTATACTGTCTTCGAATATGCTGCTGCGCAACGTTTTATAAGCAAAACGACTATCGCACAGGTGCTACCATGATCATGTTCTTGCTGGAACTGACCCGTAATCTCCTCATCGGACTCTGGTTCTTCCTCCGGCCGATCCTCGGCTGGTTCCTGATAGTTATTGGACTGATCGGCATGCCGATGCCGATTGTCAACGGCCTGATTTTCCTCGTCATGGGGTTGGCCCTGGTTGGTCCGCGGAACCGCGTGGTCCGCTGGAGTAGGGTGCATATCAAGTTGCTGCTCGAGCGCTGGGCGCGTATGCAGTTCTTTGCCGTCGGACCGTTGGGTCGTCTGGCTCAGCGTTCAGCTCAGCAGATCTCGCGCCAGCACCGACGCATGCGCTGGTGGTTCATCGAGCGTCGTGCGCGACGCCAGGCCGCCTTGGAACAGCAGCACACCCCTAGCCCGAAGCTATTCGACTGAGTGGTGTGGGTAGCGTGTTATAGGTTGCTGTACTCTCACGTAGAAGGTGTGGAGGGTCAAATCCCTCTGCACCTTCTGCTGTGATCTATTCGGGATGACAGGTATGATCAACGTACAGGTGCGCTTCTTTGCGGGGCACCGTGATATTGTGGGGCGATCTGCGTTGTTGGTTGAACTGGAGCCTGGAACCAGTCTCGGGGTGCTGTGGCGCATGCTGAGTGAGCAGTACCCGCGCCTAGCTGCCTATACGGGGCGCATCCTCTTCGCACGTAACCAGGAGTTCGCCGACCCCGCCACGCTACTCGTTGATGGCGACGAAGTCTCGTTTATTCCACCTGTAAGTGGAGGGGCTCGATGAGCGAACTACAGCCCTTTGTGATTACCGCAGCGCCCCTTGATCCAGTTCCTCTGGTTCAGTTCGTGTTGACTCCGAGCGATGGAGCGGTGGTGACCTTTGCCGGTGTTGCCCGCGACAACTTTGGTGGTCGTCCAACCGCCTTTCTCAGCTACGAAGCCTACGCGGAGATGGCCATAGGCGTCCTTGAGCAACTCGCTGATGAGGCGCGGACGCGCTGGCCAATCGGACGCGTTGCAGTCCATCATCGTGTTGGACGCCTCGAGATTGGCGAAACCGCGGTGTTGGTCGTTGTGGCTGCGCCCCACCGTCAGGCTGCATTCGCAGCTGCCGAGTACATCATGGATCGGATCAAAGAGGTTGCGCCCATCTGGAAGCAGGAGCACTGGGCCGACGGTGCAGTGGAGTGGCGTGAGTAGTGCCTGAACTACCTGAAGTTGAAACGGTCGCTCGTTCACTCGCCCCACAACTGGTAGGGCGCCAGATCGCTGCGCTCGAGCAGCTCGACTGGGAGCGGATGGTCGAGACACCAGCGGTAGAACGCTTCCGTGAACTGATCATCGGGCGACAGATCAGGCGTGTGGGTCGCCGTGCCAAATGGGTGTTGATCGAGCTCGATGCGGGTTGGACGTTGGCTATCCATCTGCGCATGTCTGGGCACCTGACCGTCCACGGCCCCGATGCGATCGCCCGTCGCCATGTGCATCTCGTGCTCCAGCTGAGTGGTGGTGAACGGCTCTTCTTTGATGATGAGCGGAAGTTTGGGCGTGTGCGCTTGCTCGACGCGGCGGGCCTGGCTGCTCTCGATGCAGCCCATGGCCCTGAACCGCTCGACGAGCGTTTTGGGGTGACTGATCTGGCGAACATCCTTTCAGGACGGCGCATAACGCTCAAGCAACTCCTCCTTGACCAGCGCCTCCTTGCCGGCATGGGCAACATCTACGTGAGCGAGGCACTCTGGATCGCCCGGTTACACCCGCTCCTCCCTGCCTGTGCGGTCAACCCGCAGGAGGTTGGCGCACTGCATGCGGCGATTCGTCAGGTGCTGCATCAGGCGATTGCCCATGAGGGCAGTTCGTTGCGCAACTACCGTGACGGCTATGGGAAGCGGGGGCAAAACCAGGAGCACTTTCTCGTCTATGATCGGGCCAATCAGCCTTGCCAGCGCTGCGGCACCCCGATCGAGCGGCTCGTCATTGCCCAGCGCAGCAGTTTCTTCTGCCCGCTCTGCCAGCGGCTTTGACCTGAGTTTTGCTGCGCGCAGGGCCCCTCCTGAAATCTACCCCGGGCATGGTATGATAGCGCGGCTATCCTTCTACAACGAGATGAGGTTCATCATGCGTGGAGCCGAAGCACTACTGCGAACACTGGTAGACGGCGGGGTCGATGTCTGCTTCACCAACCCTGGTACATCAGAGATGCAGTTCGTATCCGCTCTGGATCGGGTACCAGGGATGCGCGCAGTGCTTACGCTCTTCGAAGGTGTGGCAACGGGTGCTGCCGATGGCTACGCCCGCATGGCGGAACGTCCTGCGGCAACGCTCCTCCACCTGGGACCCGGGCTGGCCAATGGGATCGCCAACCTGCACAACGCCCGTCGTGCAGGGGTACCGCTCGTCAATATTGTGGGCGAGCACGCGGTGACCCATATGCCCTTCGATGCGCCCCTGGCTTCGGATATCACTGGTCTGGCGCGGGCTGTGTCAGCTTGGGTGCGTACGACCGCCCACGTGGGGGCGATCGCGGGAGACACAGCAGCGGCGATCGCGGCGGCCAGACAGCATCCAGGTCAGATTGCAACCCTGATTACCCCTGCCAATGTGACGTGGGAGGAGTGTGATGGGCCGGCACCTACTAGCCCAGTGACTACCCTGCCCCGAGCTAGTGATCGAGCCGTAACTGCGGCGGCGGAGGCCCTACGCTCCGGTGAGGGCAGCATGATTCTGCTCGGTGAAAAGGCGCTCTATGGTCGTGCCCTGGAGCTTGCCGGTAAGATCGCGGCGGCCAGTGGCGCTCGGCTGTCTGGAACTACGGCGTTCGCACGTCAGGAGCGGGGGGCGGGACGAGTTGCTCCGGCACGGGTGCCCTACAGTGTGGCCGAGGCCATACGCTTCTTGGCCACGACACGCCGGCTGATTCTGGTGGGCTCCACTCCACCAGTAGGTTTCTTTGGCTACCCCGGTATGCCAAGCTTGCTGATACCACCAGATGCGCAGGTTCTCACCCTAACCCGGCCCGGGGAGGATCACATCGAGGCCCTCGAGCACCTGGCTGATCTGTTGGGTGCCAAGGGAGCCGCTCCGCTCCAGGAAGCCGTGGTTGCCCCCCGACCGAGCGGTTCACTCACGCTCCAGGTGCTCGCGCAGACCATTGCGGCAGCAATCCCCGCCAACGCCATCCTGACCGACGAGACCGTTTCGGGGAGTTTCCCGACCTGGTACGCCAGTGTGGGGGCGCAACCCCACGACTGGTTACCAGTGACAGGAGGCTCAATCGGCAATGGGATGCCGTTGGCAACTGGAGCAGCCGTGGCGCAACCGGATCGGCCCGTCCTCTGCCTTGAGGCTGATGGTAGTGCTGCTTATACCCTGCAGGCGCTCTGGACGCAAGCCCGTGAGGGGCTGAATGTCACGACGGTGATCTACCATAACCGCGCCTACCGCATCCTGGAGTTGGAGTATCGGGCGACCGAGTCGGGTGCAGACCCTGGTCCGCAAGCAGGCCAGCTCATGCGTCTCGACAACCCAACCCTCGATTGGGTCAGTCTGGCGCGGGGAATGGGGGTACCGGCAAACCGTGCCACCACTGCAGAAGAGCTCTACAGCAGCTTGAGCAGTGCGATGCGCGAACCTGGGCCCCACCTGATCGAAGCGTACATCGTGGAGAGTCGCTAGGCCAGTGGCCCACCTGTGTGTGAAGGATGCGTCATGACCGATTTCAGCACGAAGCGCCTCTCAGTAGCCCGCGATGCGGTAGCTCCAGATGGATCCGATGTGCGGGTCTTGCTCCAACTGAAGGGAGGAGGCATGGCCCACTTCGAACTCGGCCCTGGACAGACATCGAGGGCGGTCGCCCATCGAACGGTGGAGGAGATCTGGTTTTTCCTCTCCGGTCGGGGGGAGATGTGGCGGAAGCAAGGTGCCCGTGAGGAAGTCGTACCGGTCGAGCCTGGTGTCTGCTTAACGATCCCGTGTGGGACCCATTTCCAGTTTCGTGCGTTTGGCTACGAGCCGCTCGCTGCAGTTGGCGTCACGATACCGCCGTGGCCGGGTGACGGGGAAGCGTACGAGGTTGTGGGCACCTGGGACGCTACGCCATCCTGATGCTGAGAGGTGTGGAGGGC
>CAIWUD010000545.1 GCA_903915775.1 uncultured Chloroflexota bacterium
CCGATCGGCAGGTGTGGGCCATGCTGCTCAGTGGCACCCGTCGGTAGGACCACTAGGGCCCGCTCGGCGATGGCACGCGCCTCGTTGCGGGTGATCTCGTTGAGTAAGAGGGGGAGATCCACGGGTAGCTCCTCAATGGGCGTGAGGGAAACCGCTCATGCCCGGCGTATAGATGCGGCCTGCACGTACGACGAGATGGGGCTCCAGACGGCGCTCGGCGGTGCGTAGTTCGCCATGGCTGTCCCAGAGTGGGAAGGCCCCCTCTTCGAGATCAAACACCACGGCATCACCCGCTGCACCTACCTGTAACGTACCTAGGCGATCCGCCATGCCGATCGCACGGGCCGGAGCTGCAGTGACTCGGCTCAGTACACCGTCGAGGCTCATCCCGAGTTGGAGGAATTTGCTCGCCGTCGTCGCAAGATCAAAGACTGGACCATTGACATTGTAGCTGTGGAGATCGCTCGAGATCGTCTGCGGTGCCACACCCTGGGCGAGGGCCTGTTCAGCGATCGACCAGCTGAAGCTACCAGCTCCGTGACCAACATCAAAGATCACGCCACGCTCCATGGCTTCAAGCACCGAGCGCCGTACCCGCCCCTGCTCATCCATGATGCCGTGGTTACTGCCATGGAAACAGTGGGTCATGATGTCACCACCCCGCATGAGGGCGAGGATATCGTCAATCGAGTCACACCACGCCTCTTGCGGATGCACCATGATCGGCAGCCCGGCAGCGTCGGCTGCTTCACGCGCCAACGCCAGTGGGCGCAATCCAGAGGCAGCACTCACAATCGTGTCGCGGGTGAGGCGTACCTTCACTCCGAGAATCAGATCACGGTGCTGTTCGATCATGGCGAGCGCCCGCGGTACGCTGCTGTAGCGGAGATCGTCAAACTCACCGATATCTGCATGGAGCATGCCCTGGGCGGCGATGTTGAGCATCGCGTAGAGCCGTGTCGCACTCGCCTCAATGACGTAGCGGCGCAAGCCTGGGAAGGTGTCGGCACCCGCTGAACCCGCATCGACCGCAGTGGTCACGCCACGCTCAATACAGTGGGGGTCGGCCGGAATGCCCAGGTAGCTGACACCCCAGAAGATGTGGACGTGGAGGTCGATCATGCCTGGCGCGACAATCTTTCCGCTACAGTCAATAATCTGTGCGCCACCGGTGAGGTTGTCGCCGACGGCGGCTACACGCCCGTCACGGAAGGCAACATCACGACGCGCATGCAGACCAGCCGCGGGATCGACCAGCGTGCCACCTTTGAGCATGAGGTCGTAACTTAGATGTGGATCGCTCATGGCACCCCCTATAGTGCTACCTCAACAATGGTCGAATGCAACACCCCATCTTCAAGCGTCATAATGCGGTAGTGGGGTGGCAGCAGGCAACAGAGGGTTGGCCCCTCAATCGGCACAAACTGGAAGCATGTCGAGCGTAGCCCCCACACGGGTACCCCGGCCAGTTCGCGCTCGAACGTCGCATGCGAGTGGCCGGAGAGGATGGCTACCACACCCCGTCCGACGATACGGGCCCCAAAATCGGCGACATCGTCAGCGATCATGGTGTCGAGCCGGGGATGGCCCATCGGCGTGACATGGTGGTGCATCAGGATCACCGCAGGCCGCCCATCCAGCCCCCGCTCCAAGACATCCCACAGCTCGGGCGTTGCTTGGGCCTTGTTCTCCCCCCCCCAATCGACACAGATGAAGCGCAAGCCATCATGATCGAACCAGTCGTTGAGCCGCTCGGCTGGCGGACTGGCCGGAAAGAGGCTGCTCAGCATCGTGGGGCGTAGGTCGTGGTTTCCGGGAAGGAGGTAGCATGGTATCCCGGGGAGCCCCTGGCCGTAGGCGATCAGGGGGCCAGGGAAGCGGCCACTCGGTTCGGCACCGAGCAGTTCAAGGAAGCGACGATACTCCGTGACACTACCATTCTGCACGAGGTCGCCCGTGCTGACGATAAAATCGATGGGCC
>CAIWUD010000546.1 GCA_903915775.1 uncultured Chloroflexota bacterium
ATGGCGTTCCTTGTTCCGCAAGCTTCAGGTCTACAGGTTCCCGCCCCTATCGTACCATGGCCGATGGTCGTACAAAAGTTGTGGGTAAAGATATGCCCACTGGGAGTGGGGGCGGGGGTGAGGGCGAGGGCGAGGGTGGGGCGTTCGACTTCGTGCTCGCCAATCCGCCCTTCAACGTCAACGCGGTGGACAAGGAGCGGCTCAAGGACATGGTCGGCCCCGGCCGGCGCTTCCCCTTCGGCCTGCCCAAGACCGACAACGCCAACTACCTCTGGATCCAGCTCTTCTACTCGGCACTCAACGCCAAGGGCCGCGCCGGCTTCGTCATGGCCAACTCAGCCTCCGATGCCCGCTCCAGCGAGCAGGAGCTGCGCCAGAAGCTGATTCAGGCGCAGGCGGTGGATGTGATGATCGCCGTCGGCCCCAACATGTTCTACACCGTCACACTGCCCTGTACGCTCTGGTTCCTCGACCGGGGTAAGGCGACGACCCAGCGCGCCGATCGCGTGCTCTTCATCGATGCCCGCCACATCTACCGACAGGTAGACCGCGCCCACCGCGACTGGACACCGGCGCAGATCGGCTTCATCGCCAACCTGGTGCGCCTCTATCGTGGCGAAGCGCCCGACCTGACCATGGGCGGTGAGGAGACAGCGGCCAAGCTCGCCGCCCTCTTCTCCCCTGAGGGAGAGGGGTTGGGGGCCGGCGGGGCCGGGGCTTCGAGGGAGTTGGCGAATGCCCGCTTCTCCCCTGAGGGAGAGGAGTTGGGGGCCGGCGGGGCCGGGGCTTCGAGGGAGTTGGCGAATGCCCGCTTCTCCCCTGAGGGAGAGGAGTTGGGGGTCGGTGGGGCCGGGGCTTCGAGGGAGTTGGCGAATGCCCGCTTCTCCCCTCTCCCTGAGGGAGAGGGGTTGGGGGTGAGGGCGCACCACAAGCATGTTCCCGCAGAGCACATTGCCTTCGCACGCCAGCTGCGACAGCAGCAGACCGACGCCGAGGGGCTGATCTGGCATCTATTGCGTGATCGTCGGCTCGGCGGTTTCAAGTTTCGCCGCCAACATCCACTGCCGCCCTACGTGCTGGATTTCTACTGCCACGAACTGGCGCTGTGCATTGAATTGGATGGCGCTCAACATGCCGATCGGGTAGAACAGGATGCCCGTCGCGATGAAGCGCTTGCAGCCCAAGGCATCCGCACGCTACGGTTTTGGAACAATGAGGTGCTCGCACAGACTGAGGCCGTGCTCGATACCATTTGGCAGGCACTGCACGAGCCCTCTGCCCCCACCCCAACCCCTCTCCTCGTCTATCGCGACGTACCCGGCCTCTGCAAGGCGGCGACGCTGGCCGAGATCGAAGCGCAGGGCTGGTCGCTCAACCCCGGCCGCTATGTCGGCGTGGCCCCGGGCGAAGCGGTGAGTGACGAGGATTTCAAAACCCAATTGGAGGCACTGAACGAGGAGCTGGAAAAGCTGAACGCCCAGGCGCGGGAACTGGAGCAGACCATCGCTAAGAATGTTGCGGGGATACTCAATTGATGATGGCTGAATCAACCGAGGTGAAGATATGAATTCAACAGTGGAAGCCAAAATTCTCGCCAACCTGCGTCTTTTGGACGAGCCATACCAAGTAGAAGTGCTTGATTTCTTGGAGTATCTCGTTGCCAAGTCGAGAGCAACACCCAAAGCAGGTGCTTGGCCAGTCATCAATCCGTCGCACGATCTCGCTCAATACATTGGGGTTGCGACTGGCTTTCCTGAAGATGGCGTGGCGTATCAACGACAGATTCGCGATACGGAGTGGCCATGAATTTCCTGCTGGATACCAATGCCTTGATCTATCTGCAAAGCGCAAGGCTGGCAACACCGCTGCTTGAAGGCGCGTACGCCTATTCGGTGATCAGCGAAATCGAACTGCTCTCCTGGCCGCAAATGCAAGCCGAGGCTGAACTTGTTTGGCGTGGGTTGCTGGCTGGGCTGCGACGAGTTGACTTGGAAGCCAAGGTGTATGAAGCCGCCATCCACCTGCGCCGCGAGCATCGCCTGCGCTTGCCCGACGCCATTATCGCTGCCAGCGCCTTGGCTTACCACGCCACCCTGTTGACCAACGATCAGCGATTACTGGCGATTCCCGATGTACGTAGTCAGGCACTGGAGCTGAAGCGTGCATGATTTGCAGACCATCGCCACCAGTGTGGCGGGGATTTGGGGAGGGTGACGTGATGGCGAGCTGGAGGGAAACCACGCTCGGTGAAGTATGCGATGAAGTGAATGGGGTCATTCAGACTGGCCCATTCGGATCTCAACTTCACCAATCGGACTATTCAGAGGTGGGGATTCCCATTGTGATGCCGAAAGACATCGTCGAGGGACGAATCGCCGCTGATACCGTCGCTCGTGTTTCGGCTGAGCATGTCGAGCGGCTGTCACGGCATAAGCTGAGTGCTGGTGACATCGTTTATGGGCGTCGAGGCGATATTGGTCGCCAAGCCCTCATAAGGCCGGAACAGGCTGGGTGGATGTGCGGCACTGGATGTCTGCGGCTCAGCCTCGGTAAAGCAGTCCTCGACCCGCTGTTTCTCCACTACTACCTCAAGCAAGATGACGTAGTCAGTTGGATAACTAATCAAGCTGTAGGGGCAACTATGCCCAACTTGAACACTGGCATCCTTCGCAGCGTCCCTGTCAGGCTCCCCCCCCTGCCCATCCCACGGCGCATCGCGGGCATCCTAGCAGCCTACGACGAGCTGATCGAAAATAGCCAGCGGCGCATCAAGATCCTGGAGACGATAGCCCGCGCCCTCTACCGCGAGTGGTTCGTCTACTTCCGCTTCCCCGGCCACGAGTCCGTCCCCCGCGTCCCGTCTTCGCTTGGGGAGATTCCGCAGGGGTGGGAGGTGAGGCGTGTGCCTGACTGCGTCCATATCAACCCGCGCGTAGCCGTACCGCGTGACGGCGAGAAACCCTTTGTTCCGATGGGATGCCTCTCAAATGACTCGATGCTCATCACAGACATCGAATCCCGAATTGGCAACAGTGGTGCGAAGTTCCAAAACGGTGATACGCTATTCGCCCGCATCACTCCGTGTCTCGAAAACGGTAAGACCGGCTTCGTTCAGTTTCTGCCAGACGCAGACGCAGTCGCCTGCGGTTCGACGGAGTTCATCGTCTTTCGCTCGCGCTCTTTCACACCGGAGTTCGTCTATTGCCTCGCCCGGAGCGACGAGTTTCGCGGTGTTGCTATAAAGAGTATGTCCGGCGCGACTGGTCGCCAGCGCGTGCAGGAACAGTGCTTCGACGATTTCCAGATTACCCAGCCACCGCGCGCCTTGCTCGACCAATTTTCCTCGATTGTCGCGCCAAGCTTTCGTATAATCTACAAGCTGCATTTGCAAATCACCAACCTCCGCCGCACCCGCGACCTGCTGCTACCGCGGCTGCTCTCCGGCCAGATCGATATGGAGGCAATGCCACTATGATCCAGCAATCTTACATCCCTGCCGCTTTGCCAGTGAATAACCTGAATTACCACCTGCTGCTCTATTTGGTTAAATTGGCCAGTTCGGTTCGGGCTTGCTTTCAAATGTTCATTCTCTCTGTGGAGTCTGCACGGAGTTTTGGCAACGTGTCTTGAATCAGGAAGATGGCTTTGTGAATCGGCTATTGGAGGTGATGGTATGAGTGGTTTCATTCCGCCCCACGGAGGTTACGAGGATCTGCTTTCCTTTCGCAAGGCCCGTATCGTATATGACGGTACGGTGTACTTCTGCAGCCGCTTCCTCGACAAACGCGACCGCACTGTGGACCAGATGATCCAGGCTGCGCGTTCCGGCAAACAGAACATCCTCGAA
>CAIWUD010000547.1 GCA_903915775.1 uncultured Chloroflexota bacterium
GCGGAAGGCGCCCCGAAGAACGTGGGGGAAGTGGTAGAGGATCTGGGTGTAGAAGTCGCGCCAGATCAACTCGCTTACCCAGCGGTCGATCGACTCGGCGGCGGGCGAAGTAGGGTTACTCTCCGCCTCAAGCCGATCGAGTGCCTGACGCAGAGCCGTGCGCACACCAAGCATACCAAGCCGCAGGTAGGGTGAAAGGCGCGAGGTTCCCTCCAACCCCATCAGATCGCGCCGTGTTGCATACCCCGTCAGGCCCGTGTCGGCAGCAGCGGCGGTGAATGCATGGAGCCGTTCGAGTGCTGCTGCCTCACCTGCGGGCGGCAACGGCACCCCATGGGTTGGCAACCCGAGCTCCGCCAGGGTCGGTAGGAGCAATGAAACGGGCCAATCGGCGAGGGGGTTCAGTTTGGGCATGGCCACAGGGAATGAGCCGGTCTCGGCTAGGCGTTGCCGCCAGCGCCGGGCGTAGGGGGTGAAGAGCGTGTAGGGCTGCCCTGCTTGGGTCAGAATCTCATCCAGTTCGAAGATGACCGCATCCTTGAAGCTGCGTGCCTCCAGACCAGTCGAGCGTAACTCGGCTTTGATCTCCCGGTCGCGTGCAATGGCATAAGGTGTGTAGTCACGGTTCCAGTAGACAGCGGTAGCACCACTCTGCGCGATGAGCGTACGCAGTTCGTCACGGGGCCGACCGCGCCGCACAATGAGCCGTGAGCCCTGGGCACGGAGTTCGCTATCGAGCGCACGGAGACTCGCCAGGAGCAGATCGGTGCGTGCCGGGCTGGCGAAGCGCCCACGCAGCAGCGTGTCGTCGAGGATGTAGAGTGGCAACACCGCACCACCCGCAGCGTGGGCCGCTGCCGCCAGGGCTTGGTTATCGCCTAGGCGCAGATCGCGGCGGAACCAGTGGATGATTGGAGGCATAGGTTTAGGGTTTTAGGGTTTTAGGGTTTTAGGGTTTTAGGGTTTTAGGGTTTTAGGGTTTTAGGGTTTTAGGGTTTTAGGTATACTGCTTCAGTACGTTAGCACATCTTGCCCCCACCCCACCCCTCCCCCGTTGGGGGAGGGAGCCGGAAGCCCCCCCAGCGTGGGGCGGTTGGGAGGGAACTAGCCCTTGCCACCAGCCCGTGCCCGCGAGCCGGAAGCCCCCCCCCAGCGGGGGGCGGTTGGGAGGGAACTAGCCCTTGCCACCAGCCCGTGCCCGCGAGCCGGAGGCCTCCCCCCAGCGGGGGGCGGTTGGGAGGGAACTAGCCCTTGCCACCAGCCCGTGCCCGCGAGCCGGAAGCCTCCCCCCAGCGGGGGGCGGTTGGGAGGGGGGCATCTAGGCTAATCGTATAAAGCTCTACCTTTAGGGTTGACCGAAGCGGCGCCAAGCCGATAGGCCGGCACGGATCAGTTCTACGCCAGCTGCGACGCCCTGTTCGGCGCCTTCACCATCACCAAAGACCGACATCACGGCCAGAACTGCGACCTTCCCCGTGGCGAGCACGCTCTCCATCACGGCCACCGCCTCGGCCATGCTGATGCCGTTCGGTTCGCGAGTGAAATGGTTGGGGGTGAGCGTTGCATCCAGGATATCAGAGTCGACGTGCAGGTAGATCGTGTCGCACTGTGTGGCGAGTGCAGCGACTGCGGTGGCAAGATCGGCACCGGGACGCCCTGGGGTTGCGGCAGCTACGGTCATTGCCGTCGCACGGATGAGCTGCTCCTCCTCGGGATCGAGGTTTCGCCCATCAACCAGGATGATCCGCTCGGTGGGTAGTGGGGCTAGGACGCCAGCCAGTTCGCGCCAGCGTGGCTGACCAAGGCCCGCACAGACCGCCAGCGGCATGCCGGCGAGCATACCAGAGCGGGTGGTGTTGGGGGTGTTGAAGTCGCCGTGGGCGTCGAGCCAGACGATACCGATGCGTGCAGCGGGCCCATGGGCCTGCTGTAGGCCGGCCAGGATACCCACGCTGTGCGAGCAGTTACCGCCACTCACCAGGACTGGGTACCCAGCCCGTCGCCCCTGGGCTACCTGCTCGGCAATGGCTGCACAGACTAGACCAAGGTCATCCACCACGACCCCGCTGTAGCGTGCAGCGGACAGAAGTGGCTCGGCATAGATCACCGGCAACCCGACATCCCAGTAGACTGCCGCCTTGAGATAGGCATCCAGCGGCACCTCATTGGCTAAAGCTTGCCGCGCATCCAGGTAGCGCACGCCCACGACCTGGAGCGTGGTGAGCGGTTTCTGCTCCATGGTTCTCCTTTCTGGCTGCGCCAGCATGGTTGTCTGGCGACACCAGGATGGGGTTGGGGGGGGTGCGGAGCGCTGCGCCCCCCTCATCTCATCAGCACACAAAGCCACGGGGAGGGCTTTGTGCCCTCCCCGTGGCTGACCTTGGGGGGAGAGTGGGTATGGGAGGCTTTTGGCCTCCCGAAAACCTACTTCGCAACCAGCGGCACGTAGACCCGGTTGTTCAGCTGTACCGGTGCTGGTGCACTTGGCACGTTACCGACCAACGGGCTTGGGCTAGAGCTAATCCCAACCAGGGGTGCCGTCGGAGGAGTCTTACCCTGGCTGATCCCGCTACCGACCCGCGCTGGTGCCGCCGCTGGGGCGCCACCGATGGTGACACTGAGTCCGTAGCTCACCGCGGTATAGCCGTAGACTTCGATCTGGTAGATTTCAGCCTGACTACTGGCCGGCACGGTGACCAGTTCATCCACACCAGTGCCGTTCTGACCATAGCCCGCCAGACCAGCCTGTGACCAGACGTAGACGTCGGCGTCACCGCTCGTCACGTCCAGGCTGACCTGCAACTCCTGGCCTGCCGGTACCGCGTAGCGGTAGATACGGGTCTGACCTTGGAGGATGCTATCACTGGTCGGCGTGTAGTTGAGCAGCCGAGCCACCGCGGTCGAGACGTTACCCGCCTCGTCGCGTGCACGCACCTGGAGGTAGCGTGCCCCCGGCTGTGGCGAGAGCGTCCAGGGGTAGCGTTGCGGGCTACTCCCGAATGGCTGCCAGCCCGACTGGGCCACAGGCACCCAGCTGCCGATACCACTGAGGTAGACATACTCGATCATGTGGGCGTGGCGCACCCCACTGACTGGCTCCGGTGCGGGGTCGCTCGCATCGACACCTACGATGATCGCACGGCTGGTCGTCGTGGCGGTATCCCTCCCATTGACCTGGATTCCGTTCACCGTCGGCTTGGTCGTGTCAACCTCGGGGGCGGCTGCCGGCTCCACGACAATCGTGCGCTGGTAGACGTTATTCCCCTCGTCGCCCTCGGGGACGGCGGTATTACCAGGATCGATGATCGCGTAGATCGTCACCTCGCCGGCGGTCTGGAAGGTCGTAGCGAGTAGGACGGTACTCTCTGGCCCGCCATCTGGTTCGAGGAGGGGCACCGTGGTAGAGCCTAGGAGCGTGCCCGTGATCGAACCGCTGCGGAACTCGACCGGGATGTCCTCAAGCAATGTTTCACCACCGCTGCGCAGTACGAAGAGGCCAAACTGTACCTCTGTACCCACGCGCACTGGTAGCGGATCGACCCAGAAGAAGCCATCGCTACTGAAGAGATCGTCGTAGTTGCTCGTCTCGGGATCGAGTGCGGTGTAGGCATCGGCCAGTGTAGCGGCGTCACCGTTGGGATTCGTGACCGTCACACTGTAGGTACCGGTGGGCTGGGCGAAGGGCACCACAGCCAGGAGCATCTCACTATCGATGAAACTCGTCTCAAGCTCAGTGCTACCTAAGCTCACGACAGCGCCATCGACGAAGTTGCTCCCCTCGATCGTCAGTTCAACCGGGATGTCGTTGAAATCAGCCTCGGGCGAGACCGCATCAATGTGCGGATACTCACTCGCTTCAGGCTCGTAGACAATCGTCACCAGCGAGAAGCCCAACTCCCCCTTGGGTGCCGCAGCGGCACTGGCGAGGCCAAAGAGACCGATGTAGCGATCACCGGCGTCCGGGGTTGAGAGATCCCAGGCGAGGTTGAGCGCGAAGGATCCACCAGCTGGGTTGGTCGCCGGGCCCGTCACCTCCAGGCCACCGCTGTTGGTTGTACCGACCACCCCGGTGTAGAGGGTGAAGGTATCCTCGTCCGCCCCGGAGCCCTCGTAGTTCTGGACGAGCACGGTGAGTGGGATGGCACCGCCAATACCCGTGGCGAGATTGTTTGCCGTGATCTCACAACGCTCGTCCGAGCCACCCGTAGCACTGACACAGACTAGCTCCTCGTCTGACGGGATGCCATCCCCATCAAAGTCGATGAAGACGTAGAGGTCGAGGTCGGGTGCCGTCGCATCGGCCAGGCTGACATGGATGCGCGTCGTACCCGCCGGAGCGATCAGAGTTTGGGTGAGCACCCCACCTGCCTCGACATCGGTCGGATCACCAGGCGTCGTATCCTGGTCAAGGCTCAGTTCGGTTGGCGTGACCTTGACCAACCCGTAGGTAGCGACGGTTAGTTCACTGATGGCGATCGTCGTGACCTCCTGCTCAGTTGCGCCATCTGGGCTACCTACCGTCAGGTCGATGAACTCCGGGAGGTTCGATGCCACCGGCTGCACCGCCACCGGGAAGGTAGCCGCCGGAGCTAGCGCCGATTCGGTCATCAGGGTCACGGCACCGAAGAGGTAGGCGTCGAGCGCCCCACTCTCCACATCAGCGGTGATGGTAAAGCTCTGCGTTGCCCCCGGGGCAATGGTGAAGCTTGCCGGGTTGACGCTCAGGTTGAGCGCCGTGTCCGCCGCCACACTGGCGCTCCAGGTTACTGGAACGGGCAGGGTGCTGCGCACGGTGCGTACGAAGCTGCATTCGACGATACAGGCGCTGTTCGCGGCACTGGCCAGGTTGAGCGTGGTCGGATCACCGCCGTAGAAGGGATCGGCAAACCCGAAGTTCCGTACCGTCTCATTCAGCACCAGACCAGCCTTGATCGCCTGGTCGACCCGGATACGTCCAGAGCCCATATCGAAGGGATCGGCGGGGGTAGAGCCATCCTCTTTGAGCATCTCAGAGGTCGCCGTGGTCATCAGAGCCGAAGCAACCTCCATGACGCTCCAGTTGGGGTGAACCTGGCGCACCAGGGCAACAGCCCCAGCAACGTGGGGGGCGGCCATGGAGGTACCGCTGAGGAACTCATAGTCGGCACCTTCCGAGTCGAAGTCTGCCGTGGCAGCCAGGATATCGACACCCGGAGCACTCACGTTGGGCTTGAGCACGTCGGGAACGGAGGGGTTGGGCCCACGGGAGCTGAAGCTAGCGATGATATCGCCTTCTTCGGCCAGCAGTTCGCGGGTGGCACCTGAGATGGCTACCTGGCAGTTGCTGCAGCCTGTTGCCCACGCCTTGAGGGCCACGCCATCGGCGTAGGTGATGTGCACACCAGGGATGACGAAGGCGTCGCCGACCAGGGATGAGCCACTAGCAGCATTGTTGGCCAGGATATAGCCCTCACCACCGGCCACAGCGACGTAGTAGGACTTCTCGACGCGACCGTAAGTGCCGCGGTCGCAGAGGACGATCTTGCCGGCAACGAGGGCGGCCTGCGCGGAGCTAAACGGCCCACAGAGGGGGTTGTTGATCGCCGTATTACCCGCATAGACGATAGATGTCGCAGCGAGCCCAGGAGTCACACCCTTACCAACAATCGCCGCAGTGGGGCGTGTTCCACTGCTACCACCGCTGAAGTCGGTCACGCTGTTGGTGTAGACCCGGTCGTGGGTACTGGCCGCCACGCTAATGGCCCACGGAGCGTCACCCGAGGAGCCGATGGTCTCGGGATCGGGGCCGCTGTTACCGGCGGAGAGGGAGTTGGACATCCCAACGCTGATGGCATTCGCGAGGGCGATAGCGAAGGGGTTCGACCAAGGATCGTAGGAGGTGCTGCCCAGCGACATGTTGACCACATCGACGCCATCGGCGGCCGCCTGGTTGATCGCGGCAAGAATTGCCAGACCAGGGCAGCCGGAGGAGGTAGCAGTGCCACAGACGTCGTAGATGATCAGGTTGGCGTGGGGGGCAACACCGCTGATGGGCCCGGTCGACACACCGTTGAGAGACGAGCCGTTCAGGACGTTACCACCAGCTGTGGAGGCGGTGTGGGAGCCGTGGCCATCCTCGTCGCGGGGGCTGGGCTTATCCTGAGGGTCTGGTGCATTAGCGGTCGAAGGGAAGGTGTAGGCGCCGATGACCTTATCGTTACAGGGGAAGGTGTCATCGTAGGTCGAGTGAGCTGGATCACAGACCCCGAGGTAGGTACCAGACCCAAGGGGGTTGGTGTGATCGTAGCCATCGCCGCCAACATCCTGGAAGCTGGGGTTATCGATGTTGATCCCCGAGTCGAGCACACCGATAATCATGCCCTCGCCCTGGTTGGGCTCCACCTGGCCACGGATCTCACCGGATGGGTTGGCACTGGTGTGGATGTTCAGGTAGAGATTACCGGCGTAGAGGGCCGCTTCGATCTCGGCGAGCGTCTTTCCACCAGCAGCAGCAACCGTCTTCTCGCCGCTATAGACGCCGCTACCGCTAACCAGTGTATCGCTGATATCGACCACAGCTGGGCCATCGCTGCCGGGAGCACCAAGGTGGAAGTGGGCCATGGTCGGCGCGCCGCTCAGTTCGCTGAAGAAGACGCGGAAACTGAGCCGCTGTGTCGAAGCGTCGTAGGTAACGACTGCCTCACCGCTAGCCTGCGGAACCGCGCTCCCGCTCAGATCGGCGTTGAACAGACGGGGCTTCGCGTTAGGCTGAGCGGCACCAATGAAGTTGGGACCGGTATCGGTCTGCAGCTCGTAGATGCGGTCACGCTCGACACGCTTGACGCCGGGCAGGGTGGCAATCTGGGCCGCCTGGGCCGGGGTGAGGCGCAGGGCAAAGCCATTGAACACATTGCGGTAGACCGCCTCTGGGGTCGCACTGCCACCCACGATGGGGGCGATAGCGTTAAGTACCGTGGCGCGCTGCTGGTCAAGGTAGCTGATATAGCGACGACTGGCGGCGCTATCGACATTCAGCTTGACGCTGCCAGTAGCTGCAGCACTCGTACCGGCTAAGCCAGCGATGCCACCGCCGTAGTTAGAGAGCGGCTCGTCCTCCAGTTGTACGATGAAGGTGGCGGGCTCATCTTCGGACAAGGCAGGCAATGACTTGTTGACCGCCCCCGTCTGGACACTCGACAACTGATTCGCGAGATCCCGTGCGAGCGCCGGTGCTTCTGCGACCGCACTGGTACGCACAGCATAGGCAGGCAAGACGCTGACAACGATGAGGAGGGCAATGACCAGAGTTCCGACCGTACGCAGACGTGTAAACATGGCGTAGTTCTCCAAGCTACAGGAATTGAGGAGCAACCGCCCGCGGTGGAGTGAGGATAGATCTCACAGGCTATGTAGGGACACTATGCCTGTCATTATAGGGTAATCATGGAAAATTGCTAGTGGGATGTGGCTATTTATGCTTCTCCGCTGGCGGTACCAAAGCTAGGTTGAGCTTTTTTGAGGCGGGCATAGCCCTCCTCACCTCCATGCGGCGTGGGGTGTAATTGTTCACGATCGGGGTAGTCAACGACGGGGCAACCACGGGGGGTTGCCCGTACGAAGTGTGCCACGAGGGTGAGACGCCCTCGCTCCGGGAGGAGTATGAACAGGTACCGTGGGGTTTATCATTGACTCTGGTAGTAGTGACGTGTTACCATCCATACAAGAAGCGTACCCATATGTCCAACTTATGATCAGCTCACTGCCCTGGTGGCCACACATCTACCTCTACCCGCTCCTCACTGCCCTGATCTTGTGGGCTGGGCTCACTGCCCTGGTAGCCCTCCTCAACCGGCAGGATCCGCGGCCAGGGCGAATAGCCCTCCTGGTGGCGCTACCGCTGCTGCTGCTAGCCCACCATGAGCTCTGGGTGACCCGTGCCGATGGGAGCATCCAGGCGGCCTA
>CAIWUD010000548.1 GCA_903915775.1 uncultured Chloroflexota bacterium
ACGAGTCCGCGATCGGGCAACCTTCACCGATCCCACCCAACCGCCAGAGGGCATCGTCTGGGTCTTTGTCAATGGTCGGCCCGTTCTGCACGAGGGTAGGCCCACGGGTGAGTACCCCGGTGTGCTGTTGCGACAGTAGCCCGTAGAGCCCACACATGCGGTTAAGCTCATGGTAGGCATGCCTTCCCCCCCGACTCCTGGTATCATACGTGGCGTGCATTGCCTGCCAGGAGTCGCTATGTCCGCTGCCACGCCCCACCTGCCCTTGCCCGATCTCGCCGCGCAGTTCCTCTTACGGGAGGGGATGACCTTCCTCAACCATGGTAGCTTCGGCGCCTGCCCAGCCCCAGTCTTCGCCGTCTACCAGCAGTGGCAGCGCGAGCTGGAATATCAGCCGGTGGAGTTTCTCGGCCGGCGTATACCTGGTCTGCTCGCCGAGGCTCGGGCCGCCCTTGCAACGTATGTTGGCGCTGAGTCGCCAGATGATCTGGCGTTTGTGCCGAACGCGACCCACGCGATCAACATCGTCGCTCGCTCGCTCGAGCTCCAGCCCGGCGACGAGCTGCTCGCCACCAACCACGAGTATGGTGCGGTCGATCGCACCTGGCGCTTTGTGTGCGCCCAGCGCGGTGCACGCTACCTCAGGCAGCCGATCGCCCTGCCCCTCAGCGATCCCACCGACGTGATTGAGCAGCTCTGGGCGGGCGTTACGCCGCGCACCAAGGTGATCGTCGTGAGCCACATCACCTCGCCCACGGCGCTCACATTCCCGGTGGCCGCAATCTGCGCCCGTGCACGAGAAGCTGGCATCATCAGCGTGATCGACGGCGCCCACGCCCCGGGCCAGATCCCCCTCGATCTGGCCGCGATCGGCGCCGATTTCTACGCCGGCAACTGCCACAAATGGCTCTGCGCACCCAAAGGATCCGCCTTCCTCTACGCCCGCCGCGAACGCCAACCCCTGCTCCAGCCGCTGATCGTCAGCTGGGGCTGGGAGGCGATCCAGCCCGGCCCATCGCCCTTCGTCGATCACTTCGGCTGGAGCGGTACGTTCGACCCGGCAGCCTACCTCAGTGTGCCGACGGCGATCGCCTTCCAGGCTGAACAGCACTGGGACGCCGTGCGTGCCGCGTGCCATGCCCTGCTTGTCGAAGCCCGCAATCAGGTCGCCGCGCTCTTCGACCTGCCGCAGATCTGCCCCGCCAGCCCAGAGTGGTTCAGCCAACTCGCCGTCGCCCCGCTGCCCCCCTGCGACACCGTCGCGCTCCAGCGCCGCCTGTGGGCAGAGCAGCGCATCGAGATCCCGATCATCCAGTGGGAAGATCGCGCCTTCGCCCGCATCGCCATCCAGGCTTACAACACCCCGGACGATGTGGCACGGCTGGTGGATGCGCTACGGCGCTCGATGACGAGGTAGCTTAGCTCTTCACGTCACCCGGAGCGCAAGCATCTCGCCCGCAAAGTTGCCAGCAGTTTACCTGTTGAGCAGTGACTTGATCGCATTCAAGAAGCTCTCTGCTGCCTGAATAGCCCGCTCCGCTTGGGGCGGAGATACATGTGCCGCCCCACCATAATCCCCAACATTCCGTATTTCAAAAAGCCAGTTTAAGTCCTTACCTTGTTCCTTGCTCAATTTGGCTGTTTTGACAAACTGTTGATGAATCGAAGCGATGACTCCGCTGTGCTTGCTGAAATCCAGACCCTCGCTCAGCAAAATTGCGGTGGCGCTGTAGAAGGCTGCATAATACGCACGCGATGCTGCAAAATCGTGGTAGCCTTTTGCCGCCAGGTCTCTAGCCGCTTGGATCGATTGCTCGGCTCGTTCAAGGTTGGCGGCGATCTCCTGCTCGTGTTCTGGTCTCACACCACTATGCCTTCCCGTTTGGCGTTTCGATAGAGTTGGATTGTTCCTCCCTCAAATTCATCGGGGGGAACAGGCTTGGCAGAAATAAGCTGCTCCGACTCTAATTGGATGGGATACAGCACCTCAATAACTTGACGCAGTTCTGAAAAGTAGTCGAAGGGTTGGTTGAGCAGAACAAGCAGATCAATATCACTCATTGGGTCAGCTTGGTTGCGTGCTACAGATCCATAGAGAATCAACCCCTTGAGCTGAGAGCCGTAATGGCTCTCAAGGGCCACCTTACATTTTCTCACCACATCACTTGTTGTTGCCATGTGAATCACCATCTCTCAACTCACCCCGTACCGCCGAACGGTGGACTTCAGTCGTGACACTGGAGTGAAGTGGTAGTAGCTTCACCTGCAAGCCGTGAGGAGGAAGCCACACCTACACTCTATCTTACCATCTCTGCAGATCTGCCCCACCAGCCCAGAGTGGTTCAGCCAACTCGCCGTCGCCCCGCTGCCCCCCTGCGACACCGTCGCACTCCAGCGCCGCCTGTGGGCAGAGCAGCGTATCGAGATCCCGATCATCCAGTGGGAAGATCGCGCCTTCGCCCGCATCGCCATCCAGGCCTACAACACCCCGGACGATGTGGCACAACAGCTAGTGGATGCGCTACGGCGCTTGATGGCAAGGTAGCTTAGCACCAGCGCGACCGTCTGGCACGATCCAAGCTGAGTTGGGTGATGGGCCTTGACGAGTGGTAATGTTCATGATACTGTTTTATTTAACGGTGTTATTTATAAAACACGCTATCATTATGTCGCACATTGAAGGGAGAGTCCATGGAGATCAGTAGCGAAGCGCGTATCATGATTGGCCTAATGTTGTTGTCGATCACCACGATCGAGTTTGGCGGTTATTTCCTCCTCTCTGAACTACGGCGCAGTAGTGGCAACGTGATCACCAGTGAGATCATGGGCAGCTATTTTCGCGCCGGGCATGCCCATGCCGGAGTGCTCGTCATTCTAGGCTTAATTGGGCAGCTGGTGATCGATGCTTCAGCGCTGAACACTGGGCTGGAATGGGCAGTGCGGATCGGCCTTGTTGCGGCCCCCATCCTGATTTCCGCTGGGTTCTTTCTTGGCGCACCGTTAGAAGGTCGCACACCCCGTCGACCGATTATGCTCGTCTCTATCGGTGCGCTCATGCTGGCACTCTGTCTCGTGGTGCTCGGTCTGGGACTGCTGTTCGCCTGAGCAGGCATGGTTCCGCCAGTTTCTAACGACACCGAGCAGGCACCCGCTGCTCCCAGGTTCGCGCGACGAGCGTACGGGAGGTGTGGAGGGCATGGCCCTCTACAAAACATCCAACCCGACCTTGGTTCCACCAGGGAGATGCGTGAACGGCTACGTGAAACTCGTGATTACACGCTGACAATCCTATTTGGAGTAGTGGTACCGTGCTTGGATAAAGTCAATGCGCTCATCACTTACGACATATACTAGGCGATGCTCTTGCGTAATACGCCGTGACCATACCCCTGCACCAAGATATTTGAGTGGTTCTGGTCGACCAATACCATCAAATGGATCGCGCATCACTGCTTCAACTAAGGCAAGCACGCGAAGCGCGGTTCGTCGGTCTATTTCGACCCAGTAACGTACATCTTCCCGAAATTCCAGTTGGAAGATAGCATCACGTGACGGTCGTGACTCTGACGTGTCACTGGGTGAAGGGGTCAAGACGTACCTCACGGCGTAATTCATCAATGGTCTGGACCTGACCGCTGCGCTGACGAACACGTGACAGTGCCGTAAGCAGGCGTTCCGCATTGGCAGGCGAACGCAGCAAATGGGCGGTTTCGAGCAGTCCGGCTAATTCGTCTACTGCAATGAGCGCAACATCCTCGCCACCACGCCGCTGGATGATCACGATCTCACGGTTATTCGTAACTTCGTCAAGGAGCGATGCGAGTTGTGCTCGCGCTTGCGTATAGGTTGTTTGGATCGTCATAAGCATCCTTTCTGTACAGATGTACTGTACAATATCAAACTCGGGCCGTCAAGCGAAGACATCTTGTGTGGAGGATCCGCTCCCGGCGCCTGATGGTCGCTCAGCCATGGTTCGGGAGGCTATGCTATGATGAGCAGAGGTCTAACTGCTCAACGAGAGACGAGATGATCGCGGAATCTGCCCGCACCACACTGGAGTCAAAGCTGTCCCGCATCGTAGGTGCGTATGCTGCTCGCCCCGACACGAGCGCTGTTCAGTTCGTCCTCACCTCCCCGAGCCGGGCCTGGCGGTGGGAGTGGGGCTCACCCGATGCGCCTCGCCACTACTTCATCGCCAGCACGACGAAGCTCTACGTCACTGCCCTGATCATGCAACTGCGTGCAGAGGGTCTGGTGCATCTAGACGATCCTGCCGCTACGTATGTTGGCGCTCCGGTGATGGCTGGTATCCATGTGCTCAACGGGATCGACTACAGTGGCCAGATCACGGTTCGAGAACTGCTCGCCCACACCTCCGGTATCGGCGACTATTTCGAACAGCGGCGTAGGGATGGCAGCACGACGATCGGACGGGCTCTGCAGCAGGACTTTGGCTGGACGTTCAGTGAGGTGCTGCGCATCACGAAGGAGGAGCTCGCTCCCCGTTTCGCTCCTTCCTCTCCCGGTAAGGCGTTCTACTCCGACACCAACTACCAACTGCTTGGCTTGATCATCGAGCGGTTGACGGATCTCACCTACGAGGAGGCGCTCCAAGAGCGCATCATCGCTCCGCTCGAACTGCGGAGTACCTACCCGTTCACTAGGGCTTCCCTAGATCACTACGACTCGGTGGCACCAATGCTCTATGGGAAGCGCAAGGTGAACATTCGTCATGCGATGGCCTCCGTGAGGGCGGACGGCGGTATTGTGTCCACGGCTGACGATGGCATCGCCTTCCTTGATGCATTTATGAACGGGCGGCTCTTCCCAGCCGAATACCTCCGTGAGCTCCAGGAGGAGTGGCGTGCCATCTTCCCGCCGCTCGCGTATGGCCTTGGTATGATGCGCTTTGCACTCCCGCGCTACTACACGCTGTTCACGAAGGTTCCGCCTATGGTCGGCCACTCAGGAGCCTCGGGGGCAGTGCTCTACTACGTGCCCGCCCTCGACCTCTACATCGCGGGCAGTGTAAACCAGATCAAACAGCGCAGCCTCTCGTACAACGTGATGACCCGACTCGTCATGGCGTGTCAGGAGCTATTCTGAGGCCTGGTTCACGACTGCCATGAGCAGGCGTATTGTCGGGAATGCTATAATGAGCAGGGAAAGGGAGCCCACGATGATTGAGGAACTGGCACGTAATGCCAACCATCTTCGATAATATCGAAACCAGACTCCTGCCGACGCTGCGTACGATGTTGGCCCTCAGCCATCGCCTGGATGTCGCCGTCGGCTACTTTCATCTCCGTGGTTGGGACGCCCTCGCCGATCTGGTGGATCGCTTTTCCGGCGTTGATGAGCAGTGTTGCCGCCTCCTGGTCGGGATGCAACGCCCCGACCAGGAGGTGATGCGTTCGCTGCAGCGCCTCCCCCGTGAGGGCGATGGCTACCTCGATGGCCCTACGGTGGCCCGCTTGCGCCGTCAGGCGGCGCAGAGCTTTCGTGAGCAGATTGAGTTTGGGGTGCCCTCGTCACGGGCACGGGCGACCCTGCAAACCTTGGCGGCGCAACTCCGCGCCCGTAAGCTGCGGGTGAAGCTCTTTTTGCGCCATCCGCTCCACGCGAAGCTCTACCTGGTGCGCCGCCACGACCCGATTATGCCGCTGATGGGCTTCGTCGGGAGTAGTAATCTGAGCTTCTCTGGTCTGCAAGAGCAAGGCGAGCTCAATGTGGATGTCCTTGAACAGGATGCGGCGCAGAAGCTCCAGACCTGGTTCGGTGCGCGCTGGAACGATCCGCTCTCGTTCGATATTTCAGCCGATCTGGCCGAGTTGATCGAGACGAGTTGGGCCGCTGATCGGCTCGTCTCGCCCTACCAGGTCTATTTGAAGATGGCCTTCTACCTCTCTCAGGATGCCCGTGAGGGGACCCGTGAGTTTACTGTGCCACATGATCTCCGCGAGACGCTGCTGCCCTTCCAGGTGGAGGCGGTCTCGCTGGCGGCACGCCACCTGCAGCAGCGCGATGGCGTGCTGCTGGGTGATGTGGTCGGTCTGGGGAAGACCTTGATGGCGACGGCGGTGGCGCGGATGTTTCAGGATATTGAGCATAGCAATACCCTGGTAATCTGCCCGCCAAAGCTGCTCCCCATGTGGCGTGGCTATCTCGCCCGCTATCAGGTGTCCGGGGCGGTCGTGTCGTTGGGTCAGGTGGTTGAGGCGTTGCCCCATCTGCCGCACTATCGGCTGGTGATTGTTGATGAGAGCCATAACTTGCGTAGCCGTGAGGGAAAACGCTATGCGGCGGTGCGCGACTATGTGGAGCGCAATACGGCACGGGTGATGCTCCTGACGGCGACACCCTTCAATAAGCAGTTCTCCGACTTGAGTAATCAGTTGCGCCTGTTTCTCGATGAGCGCCGCGATCTGCGCATTCGCCCGGAGCAGTTTTTCCAGGAGTATGCCGCCGAAGGTCGGAATGAGGCCGATTTCCAGGCTCAGTTCGATGCCTCGCCACGCTCGCTCCGTGCCTTCGAGCAGAGTAGCCATCCCGATGATTGGCGCGATCTCATGCGGCTGTTCATGGTGCGCCGTACGCGCCAGTTTATTGTGCGGACGTATGCGACGTTCGATGCGGAGCGGAAACGCTACTACGTGACGATCGGCGAACGACGAGCCTACTTCCCGTTGCGCCAGCCCCGTACCCTGAGCTTTACCCTTAATGAGGATGATCCCCACGATCAGTATGCCCGGCTCTATAGCGCTCAGGTGGTGCAGGTGATCGAGCAGTTGGCGCTGCCACGCTACGAGCTGGCTGCCTATGTGCAGCAGACTGCCGCCCGCCGTGCCTCGCCCGCAGAACGTGATCTGCTCGATAATTTGGCCCGCGCTGGGCGGCGCCTGATTGGCTTTAGTCGTACCAATCTGTTCAAACGCCTCGAGTCGAGTGGGCATAGCTTCCTGCTCTCCCTCGAACGCCAGATCTTGCGCAATATGGTCACGCTCTACGCCCTCGAACAGGGGAAGCCGGTGCCGATCGGGACGCAAGATGTGGCGATGCTCGATACGGCGATTAGCGATGCGGACGATGAGCTGCTGGAACGCGATGAACTGGCTGGCACGGCCGAGGACGATGATGAGCAACCAGCCCTCGAGGGCGCACTCCCCGCTCCTGATGCAGCGCTCCAGGCCTATGTCGCCCAGGCTGCCCAGGTCTACGCTACCTACTGGACGCGCTCGCAGCGTCGGTTTAAGTGGCTCGACCCGAAGTTCTTCCAGGGCGGGTTGAAGCGAACGCTCCGTGACGATGCGCGGCTGTTGGCCGAGGTGATGCAGCAGGTGGGGCGCTGGAATCCTGCTCGTGATGCAAAGCTGGCCGCATTGACCACGCTCCTCTTGGAGACCCATCCCGAAGCGAAGGTGCTGATCTTCACCCAGTTCGCCGATACTGCCCGCTATCTGGCCGAGCAGCTGCGCGCCCGGGGTGTAGGCGATCTGGCGGAGGCGACCGGCCAGGCTGGTGATCCGACCAGTTTGGCCCGTCGCTTTAGCCCTGCTACCAATGGTGGCCTGCGCGATGGCGAAACGGCGCTGCGGGTGCTCATCGCTACCGATGTGTTGGGCGAAGGCCAGAACCTTCAGGATGCACATATTGTAGTCAACTACGATCTGCCCTGGGCAATCATTCGCCTGATCCAGCGCGCCGGTCGTGTCGACCGCATTGGGCAGCAGGCTGATACGATCGAGGCCTATTCGTTTGTGCCCGCCGATGGGGTTGAACGTATTATCAATCTGCGCACCCGCCTCTACCAGCGCCTGCAAACCAATCAGGAGGTCGTTGGTACCGATGAGACCTTCTTTGGCGAGGAGGCGGCCAATCGGCTGCGCGATCTCTACACCGAGCAGTCGAGCGTCCTGGAGGATGATAGTGGTGAGGATGTCGACCTCTCGAGTGCGGCGCTGCAGGTCTGGAATAGTGCGAGT
>CAIWUD010000549.1 GCA_903915775.1 uncultured Chloroflexota bacterium
CGCTGACGCATGGATCCGAGCGGATGCGACCAAGATCGGCTATGAGATCAGCTTCACCCGCCACTTCTACAAGCCACAACCGCTGCGCAGCCTCGAAGCGATTAGCACCGATATTCTCGCCATTGAGAAGGAGGCCGAGGGACTGCTCGATGGGTTGTTGAAGGGAGCTAAGTGATATTGATGGCGGAAACATGGTTATGACGGCATCACACCTATCAGTGCGTCTACCTGTTCACCCCGCTCCTGGGAGCGCGGGCGGCTCGCCCGCGAAGCTGCTCTGTAGCCCACGAGCGCTTTGCGCAGCGCACATGGCAATCACCGGTTTGCGTACCTGTTCACCATTGGGGTAATGCGTCGCACGATCCAGACCCACGACAAAGAGAAGGATCACATGAAAGCCACCGAAGCCAAGCTGCTCAGCTTCCTGCAGAAGTCGCCACAGTTCGTTATCCCGATCTACCAGCGTACCTACTCGTGGACCGAGAAGCAGTGCCGTCAGTTGTGGGATGACATCATACGCGCCGGGTCGAGTGAGGCTATTGCTGTCCACTTTATCGGTTCGATCGTCTATGTGGAGCAGGGGCTGTCGCAGGTCTCGCACCAGGCGCCGCTGCTCGTCATCGATGGTCAGCAACGCCTTACGACCGTATCGCTCCTGATCGAGGCTCTGGCCCGCGAACTGGGCGAGAAGGAGCCGGTTGATGGCTTCTCGGCACCCAAGCTGCGCCACTACTACCTGAGCAATCCGCTGGAGAGCGGCGACCGCTACTTCAAACTGCTGCTCTCGCAGACCGACGCCGCTTCGCTCAAGGCGATCATTAAGCACAGCGATCAGCCCCGGGAGCCCTCGCTGCGCGTCATCCAGAACTTCAAGCTCTTCACCGAACTACTGAGGGGGCAGAGGGATGACCTCGCCACCATCTGCCGCGGCCTTGCCAAGCTGGTTGTCGTTGATATCGCCCTCAGCCGCGATCAGGATAACCCGCAACTCATCTTCGAGAGCATGAACTCGACGGGTAAGGAGTTGAGTCAGGCCGACCTGATCCGTAACTTCGTGCTGATGGGCCTCGAACCCACGCTGCAGACGCGGCTCTACGAGGACTACTGGCGCCCAATGGAGCTCGACTTCGGTCAGGAGGCTTACGGCACCCAGTTCGATAGCTTCATGCGCCACTATTTGACTGTGCGCACGGGCGATATCCCACGCGAGCGCGATGTCTATGAGGTGTTCAAGGACTACTCCCGCACGAAGCCGGTGCAGGCCGCAGGTATCGAGGCCCTGGTGCGGGAGATCCGCACCTTTGCCCGCTACTTCTGTGCCGTCGCCCTTGGTAGCGAGCAGGACGCCACCCTCAACGCAGCCTTCCACGACCTGCGCGAACTGAAGGTTGATGTCTCCTATCCCTTCCTATTGGAGCTCTACGACGACTACGCCAGGGGCCACCTCACCGGCGCCGACTTCGCCGCTGCGGTGCGGCTGGTGGAGGCCTACGTCTTCCGCCGCGTGATCTGCAACATCTCTACCAGTTCGATGAACAAGACCTTCGGTACCTTCGGCAAGGCGCTGAGAAAGGATCGCTACCTCGAGAGCATCCAGGCCCACTTCCTTTCACTGCCCTCCTACCGCCGCTTCCCCGACGACGCTGAGTTCCACCACGGCCTGCGCAACCGCGATCTCTACAACTTTCGTAGCCGCAGCTACTGGCTGCGCCGGCTTGAGAACCATGGCCGTAAGGAGCGGGTCGCTCTGGACGAGTACACCATCGAGCATATTCTGCCCCAGAACCCTGAGCTATCGAAGGCGTGGCGCGAAGCACTGGGCGCCGACTGGCAGCGCATCCAGCAGCAGTGGCTGCACACCCTCGGCAACCTGACGCTCACCGGCTACAACGCCGAGTATAGCGATCGCCCCTTCGCCGAGAAGCGCGATATGCCCGGTGGCTTCAAAGAGAGCCCACTCAAGCTCAACGCCGGGCTTGGGCAGCTCGAGAGCTGGAATGAGGCGACGATCCAGGAGCGAGCCACATGGCTGGCAGACCGGGCCCTTACCGTGTGGGTCGCGCCCAAGCTCGACACCGCCACGCTTGCCGCGTATCAGCCGCAAAAGGAGGCCTCGAACAGCAGCTATAGCATCGAAGACCATCCACACCTGCTCTCGCCAGCGATACGCCCGCTGTTCGACGCCTTCCGCAAGGAGGTGCTGACGCTCGATCCATGCGTGAGCGAGGAGTTCAAGAAGCTGTATGTGGCCTACAAAGCTGAGGGAACGATCGTTTCTATCGTCCCGCAGGCGAAGCGGCTCTTGGTTGCTATCAATACGGCATTTGCTGAAATAGAAGATCCTAAAGGGAAGTGTCGGGACGTGACCGGAATGGCTCGCTGGACCAACGGCGATGTGGAGATTAATCTGCAATCGCTCGACGAGCTACCTTACATCATGAGCTTGGTGCGTCAGTCCTTCGATCGCCAGATGGGCGAAGGAGACCAGCCATGATCGCCGACCTTAAACCCTATGCAGCGTATAAGGACTCTGGTCTGCCATGGCTCGGACAGGTGCCAGCCCATTGGGATAGCGAACGCGCTAAGTGGCTTTTCACGAAGATGGATCGCCCGGTACGCGGTGATGAAGAGGTAGTTACATGTTTTCGCGACGGGATGGTAACCCTCAGAAAGAATCGCAGGCTCCGTGGCTACACCGAGTCTACAGTCTTCTCTGGCTATCAGGGAATCCGCAAGGGCGACCTCGTGATACATGGAATGGACGCATTCGCGGGGGCTATCGGCGTTTCTGATAGCGATGGGAAGGGAACACCCGTCTACAACGTCTGCCAGCCAAAGCCCGGCATCGATGCACACTACTATGCATACCTTATCAGAGAGATGTCACGGTCGCAGTGGATTCTCGCCCTGGCCAAGGGCATTCGCGAACGATCAACAGACTTCCGTTTTGAAATGTTCGGAAACCAGAGAGTCCCCCTCCCCCCCCTCGCTGAGCAAGCCGCGATTGTGCGCTTCCTCGACTGGGCGAACGGGCGCCTAGAGCGGGCGATCCGCTTGAAGCGCAAGACGATCGCGCTGCTGAACGAGCAGAAACAGGCCATCATCCACCGCGCCGTCACCCGCGGCCTCGACCCCGACGCGCCACTCAAGGACTCCGGTATCCCCTGGCTGGGGGAGACTCCAGCTCATTGGGAGGTGAGGAAGCTAAAGTTTGAAATGTCATTCCGTGGTGGTGGTACCCCTTCGAAAGGGAACCCGGCGTTTTGGAATGGTTCTATTCCATGGGTGTCTCCCAAGGATATGAAATCCGATGTCATTCGCGACACAGAGGATCACATCACTGAACGAGCAGTTGCCGAGAGCAGTACAAACCTTGTTCCTGCAGGATCACTATTGATGGTTGTGCGTTCTGGAATATTGCAACGGTCTATTCCGGTCGCCCTGTGTAACCGTGAGGTGGCCCTCAATCAGGACATGAAGGCGCTGATCAGCAAGGGTCGGATAGACTTGGAGTACTTCGTGTTGTTCGTTCGTGGCTGTGAAAAACGTCTACTCCGAGTATGGACAAAGCAAGGAGCC
>CAIWUD010000550.1 GCA_903915775.1 uncultured Chloroflexota bacterium
GGTAGTTCCAGGCCATGGTGAAGGATTGTCCGGCGGTGAGGGTGAGTTCGCGGTAGATGTACGACGCAATGGTTGGAGTGCCGCTACCACCTACGGCTTGTGCCTGGGTGGCGAGCAGCGTCGTCAGGGCGGTGACACTGGCGGCACTCAATCCCAGCGCGGTGGTCATGGCGCTGAACGTGTTACCCGGCTGGCCCCCACTAGGTTGCAGTGCCGCCATGTATGTGCCGTAGGGCCGTGCATCCCATGTTCGCGGGTTGCCGTCGGTAATTCTCCCGGCATCGCTGATCGTAATCTGCATCTGCGTGGTGACCAGCACCCCTGCCCCTTGTTGATCGAAGGCGGTTTTAGTGGTACCGACACCGCCGCCAATCGTCCAGCCGGTCGTATCACCGGTTTCAAAGGTCAGGTCGGGCAGGGATTGTGGGGCAACAAAAGGATTCGGGGTTGCTCCTGCAATACTCTGACCCAACATAATGATCGAGAGGAGTAAAAGCGTGGCGATCGTCAATAGCGGACGGCGGCGTGTTCCCGATCGGTGCGGTTCTGGACGGAGAGACATACAGCTACTTTCTTAGATACAACCTGGTCCTGGCTAATCTAATAAGCCCTGACTGCATAAACGCAGTGGACAACCTATTTTCGCACCACTTGGAGGGGAAAATTGCCCTAAACGCCTCCAGGGCACCTATTCACGTTTGGGGGTACGCCAACGGTAGGGCAACCACAGGGGGTTGCCCATACGGGGCAGCGCCACGAGGGCGTGACCTCCTCGCTCCAGGGGAGAGGTGAACCGTTGCCCTGCACCGTAGATCGCGGCAAACAGGGTAAGAGTATGCTATAATCAAGCGCGTAGTGCCGGGTTGTGTAATGGCAGCACGACGGACTTTGAATCCGTCTGTCCAGGTTCGAGTCCTGGCCCGGCAGCCACCAACTACCGAATCGGTTCAGATCTCTTCTGTACGCAGAGCAACACGAGCGATGCAAGGGCAGCCAGGAGCCCAGAAAGAGCGCGTAAGTAGGAGAGCAGTGGAGCAGTGCTCCACTGCCTTTTCAGTTGCTCAGTGCCCTAGCTGAGGAATCCCGTCATGGATGGTCGTCTGCTCATCTTCAGCGGCTCCGCCAACCCCGAGCTTGCGAAAGAGATCGCCAGATGTCTGCGTATGAACGTTGGACGTGCCCTCGTGGGGCAGTTCAGGAATGGTGAGACGCGGATCAAGATTCACGACAACGTACGCGGCTGTGATGTTTTTGTCATCCAACCGACATGTAACCCGGTCGATCACCATTTGATGGAGCTCCTCCTACTGATCGATGCCCTACGTCGAGCGTCGGCAACACGGGTCACGGCGGTGATCCCCTACTACGGCTACGCCAAGCAGGAGAAGAAGACCGCAGGGCGTGAGCCTATTTCGGCCAAGCTCGTCGCAAACCTGATCCGTACTGCAGGTGCGGATCGGGTGTTGACGATGGATCTGCACGCACCCGCCATTGAGGGCTTCTTCGATATCCCGGTGGATCATCTGCAGGCTGCCCCGATGTTAGCCGACTACATCCATAGTCTCAACCTGGCCAACCCCGTGGTCGTCTCACCCGATGCGGGTGGCGTTGGACGGGCCAACCGCTTCCGTGAGCGGATCGGTGCCGGTCTGGCGATCATCGCCAAGCAGCGCCCGGAGCCTGATACCGCGGAGGTGCTTGAGATGGTGGGTGAGGTAGATGGTAAAACGGCAATCATTGTCGACGATATGATCTCTACCGGTGGTACCCTGGTTGAAGCTGCCCATACGCTCCTCGACCGTGGGGCGTGTAAGGTCTACGCATGCGCAACACACGGGATCTTTGCCTCTGATGCACTGGAGATCATTGCTCAGTCGAGCATGATCGAGACGATCGTCACTAACACTATTCCTCAATCGAGCCTCACGAGTCAGGCCCGAGTGCGTACCATTAGTGTGGCACCACTCTTTGCGGAGGCGATCATGCGCATCCACAAGGATCTTTCGTTGAGTGCGCTGTTTGCTTGATGGTTTGCAGCCGAGTTAAGGAGTATCGTCATTGGAGGTTCCTGAACCTGATGTAGCTCTGGTGGGGGTCATCCTGGCACTCCTGGGATTAGCCTTCACCTCGGCTACTGATGCCGCCTTCAGCGTGATGAGCAAGCATCGATTGCAGAGCGTCCTGCAGACTCAGGGATTGCTGACGCAACGTACCATCAACTACCTGCTCGACCA
>CAIWUD010000551.1 GCA_903915775.1 uncultured Chloroflexota bacterium
CCGTATCGGGGATTTTCAACACTCACGCTTTCTTCTGGCCGAGCTCAAGACGGAACTGACGATCGGTCGTACCTTTGTTGACCGCTGTATCGAGGCACACCTGAGTGGTGAGCTCAGCACTGAGGACGCATCGATGGCGAAGTGGTGGATGACCGAACTGCAGACGCGCGTAGTCGATCGCTGTCTCCAACTCCATGGTGGCTACGGCTACATGCTCGAGTACCCGATCGCTCGCGCTTTCCTTGACGCACGTGTACAGACGATCCATGGCGGCACGACTGAGATCATGAAGGAGATTATTGGTCGGTCGCTCTTTGCATGACGTCAGCGCAGCCAACGTGGGAGGAGTGAGGGGTACAGCCTTCTACAGCAAGACTCAACCTAACTCTGGTAGCGCCAGACGGCGAAGTCGGCACAGCCAACGCGGGAGGTCTGGAGGGCTACGCCCTCTAGAAAAAGACCCAACCCCGCCCCGGTAGCGCCAGATGGCGAAGTCGGCACAGCCGAAGCGGGAGGTCTGGAGGGCTGCGCCCTCCAGAAAAAGACCCAACTCCGCCCCGGTAGTGCCAGATGGTAAAGTCGGCATAGCCGAAATTGATACCATAAGGACGATACTCCATGCCCGAGGCATATATCTACGAGGCGATCCGTACCCCACGCGGACGCGGTAAGGCTGATGGCTCCCTTCATGAGGTGAAGCCGATCGCACTGGTAACTGGTCTCATGCACGAGTTGGAACGCCGCACCGGCCTCAATCCAGCCGCTATAGAGGATGTGGTCCTAGGTTGCGTGACCCCGATCGCCGACCAGGGCGCCAATATTGCCAAGGTAGCCGCTCTGGCTGCCGGTTGGGACTGGCGCGTCCCCGGTCTCCAACTCAACCGTTTCTGCGCAAGTGGGCTTGAGGCGGTCAACCTTGCTGCCGCCAAGGTACGTTCTGGCTGGGAAGGAGTGGTGCTGGCTGGTGGCGTCGAGTCGATGTCGCGAGTGGCGATCGGCGCCGATGGTGGAGCCATCTTCACCGATCCAGAGACGAGTCTGGCAATCCCCTTCGTACCACAGGGCATTGGTGCCGATCTCATCGCTACCCTTGATGGCATTTCGCGTGAACAGGTAGACCATTTTGCCCTCGAATCGCAACGCAAGGCAGCCTATGCCCGTGCCGCAGGCTACTTTGCGCGCTCTGTAGTGCCCGTACGTGACCGCAACGGCATCACCATTCTCTGTGAGGATGAGTTTATCCGCGCTGAGACGACGATGGAGGGGTTGGCAAAACTGCAACCCGCCTTCGCTGCCATGGGCGTACTCGGCTACGATGCGATGGCACAGCTACGCTATCCCCAGGTCGAACGAATTGCCCACGTGCACACTGCCGGCAACTCGTCGGGGATCGTTGATGGCGCTGCCCTCGTGCTGATCGGTACGGCAGAGCGTGGGCGTGAACTTGGCCTGCGTCCCCGGGCACGTATCGTCTCGGCCGCTGTGACCGGTGCCGAGCCAACGATCATGCTGACTGGACCAGCGCCAGCCGCTCGTATGGCCCTGGCCCGTGCCGGGTTGGAGCTTGCCGATATCGACCTCTTTGAGGTGAATGAAGCCTTTGCGGCGGTAGTGATGCGCTTTATGCGCGATACCGGTGTGCCTGCCGAGAAGATCAATGTGAATGGCGGTTCAATTGCCCTTGGCCATCCTCTGGGCGCTACTGGTGCGATGCTCCTCGGAACCCTTCTGGATGAGCTCGAGCGCCGCGATCTCCGTCGTGGCCTCGTCACACTCTGCGTCGGTGGCGGCATGGGTATTGCAACAATTATCGAGCGAGTGTGACCACTACAACCATGAAGAGCCATATCAGCTACGAGCAAGATGCCGCTGGCATCGTCACCCTGACCATGGACTGGCCGGATAGTTCCGTCAACCTGATTGACCGTCACTTTGTACCGGTGTTTGACGCCGTACTGAGCCGCCTGGAGGCTGAGCGTGAGCAGATCACCGGGGTCATCCTCACCAGTGCAAAGACCAGTTTCTTCGCTGGTGGCGATCTCAAGTGGTTTCTGAGCTTTGGGCTAGGCGACGAAGCCGCCCTCTTTGCGGTGGTCGAACAGGCCAAGGTTCAACTACGCCGCCTTGAGCGTCTAGGACGTCCCGTTGTTGCTGCACTCGCTGGCTCGGCGCTCGGTGGTGGCTGGGAGCTCGCTTTGGCCTGTCACCAGCGTATTGCGGTTAATAGCCCGAGCATTCAGCTCGGGTTGCCCGAGGTAACGCTCGGTCTCCTCCCCGGCGGTGGCGGAATTACCCGCATGGTACGCCTCCTCGGTCTCCAAGAGGCGATGCCCTTCCTCATGGAGGGCAAGCTGATGCGTCCGGCCGAAGCGGCCCAGCGCGGCCTGCTCGAACTCGTCGACACCCCTGAGGCGTTGCTGGCACGGGCGCGTGACTGGATCGTTGCGAATCCA